>JAOZLM010000056.1 GCA_029934815.1 Desulfocapsa sp.
AAAAGGTACCCGGGAGAATATTTCCTCCCGGGCATCAGGAGGGAAAAGCAAAAACAACTACATACTACGGCAAAGTCTGGCAAAGCCACCGGGAATGGTACCCGAAGACCAGAATGCCCGACCCTGTTTGTAATCTACAAACCAGTAACCACCAGGCTTGCGTTTGGCTGCTACAAAGATAAAGGGCTGTTCTTTTGAGAAACAGGGTTTCAGGTATATTCCTTTTTCATTCTGCACCGGATCCATAATAGACATGGCTTCCTCCATGGTTGGCATTCGCCAGTCATGATGTCCCGCAAAACCGTCCTTATTCAGTTTTTCAATATTTCGAACCATGGTACGAACAGAGGTGATATCAAGACCTCCCCGCTGCCACATAAGATTCGTTTTTTGATCGACAACTGTCAGTCCATCTCCGGTATCGGCAAAATGGTTTCCGTAGCCGCCATCCGGATTATGCTCTGCTTCAAAGAAATTCCATTTCTTCATATATTCAGGAGATTCACTGTTCTGCAGAAAGGATTCTTCAACCGGTAAGGTTACTACTTCGCCGGTATAGTCTGAATCTGCCAGCAGGGGTAGGTTTTCACCCATATCTTCAACGATAATTTCTTTAGTGATCGGGATAACTTTTGAAGAATCGTCCGAATTTAAAATATTTGCCATGAGCCATTCTTTAATGGCAGCATCAATGGCATAGCTTTTTTCAAAGAGCGATGACGTACCCTGCTTATCGACACAGGTACGAATCATTTCGGGAGGAGCCTTTATTTCAGCAACAACTTCGGCATGTTTTACCCCGCGTTCCATAAGACAGAGTTTTGCTTCCTCTTCCCAGTTATCGACGAAAAAGTAATATACACGGTCGGTCCTGCTAACATTACTTCGGACATGCTCACGTCCGCCCCAGGACTCAAAAGTACCAAAGCTAAGATCCGGTGTCATTTCCCAGTCAATTTCAGGAGTTACCTGATCACCGATATTCAATTTCTGAAACAATCCCATATACGACTCCTTTAATTTACGCTTACGATCCAATATGTAATTGAACCCTTCACCTTTTTCTGCTGCTGGTGTATTCTTTTCCTGAAGCAGAACCCTAACGTACCACTTTGTGTAACGATTTTAATTATAATTATCATTCGCTATATGGGCAAGCAAAAAAAAATATTTTCTTCTGAAAGAGGTTTCCCCCTTCCCGGTGGGGCTGTGGTGCTGGAAAATGGGATTAATTTCACTATTTTCTCAAGGCATGCTACGGCTGTCATTCTTGTACTCCAACTTTCAGGCGAGAGTGATCCAACTGATTTTGTAGAAATAATCCTTGATCCTGCCATCAATCGTACCGGGGATATCTGGCATATTTTACTCACCACAAAAGAACGGGATTTTTGTTACGGATACCGGATGGATGGGGAAAGAGATATTGAAGAGAAAGGATTGATCTACGATACAAAACAGATTCTGCTCGATCCTTTCTGCCAGAACATTAAAGGGAGAAAATGGGGAGCGCCATCTCCTCAAACAGATGTCCCTCTTTGCAGGCTAAGTGACCACAATTTCGACTGGCAAAATGATCGTCCTCTAAAAATCCCCATGGTGGATTCTGTTATTTACGAACTCCACGTACGAGGGTTCACAAAAGACAGCAGCTCGCAGGTGCAGAACCCCGGAACCTACCTTGGCATCATCGAAAAGATCCCCTACCTGAAGGAATTAGGTGTCACCGCTGTGGAACTTATGCCGGTGACAGAATGGGATGAAAACGATAATTTATTTTTTGATCCCAAAAGCGGAGAACTCCTGAAAAATTACTGGGGCTATAATCCCATCTCTTTTTGTGCGTTAAAATCCGGTTTTGCAGCAAACCCCGAGCAGCATATAAATGAATTCAAAACCATGGTTCGCAGTCTCCATCAAGCCGGAATCGAAGTTATCCTCGATATGGTTTATAACCACACCGGCGAAGGAGGATACGACGGAAGCACCACAAGTTTCCGGGGGATTGACAATTCCATTTATTATTTACTGGCTCGGGAGCACGAATATCAGTATTTAAACTATTCCGGGTGTGGCAATACCTTCAACTGCAATCATCCTGTTGTTCGTGAATTTATTCGTGAATCCCTACGCTACTGGGTCATGGAAATGCATGTGGATGGTTTTCGTTTTGATCTTGCTTCCATCCTCGGACGAGACAGCAATGGTGAGGTATTATCCAACCCGCCAATGATTGAAATGATTGCTCAGGATCCCATACTTCGAGATACAAAAATCATTGCAGAAGCCTGGGATGCAGCAGGGCTCTATCAGGTAGGTAGTTTTTCAAGGGACAGCCGCTGGGCTGAGTGGAATGGAAAATTCAGAGATAATATCCGCTCTTTTATGGCAGGACACAGTGATAGCATAGCCAATCTTGCCACCCGTATTGCTGGAAGCTCCGATCTGTATCAGAGCAGTGATCGCACCCCATGCAATTCTGTAAATTTTATCACCAGCCATGACGGTTTCACTCTCCACGATCTTGTCAGTTATGAAATGAAACAAAATCTGGCTAACGGAGAGGAGAATCGCGACGGTGATAATCATAATATCAGCTGGAACAGTGGTGCAGAGGGGAAAAGCGAAGATCCACTTATAACAACCATGCGCCACCGACGTATTCGAACCTTTTCTTTACTCCTTATTCTTTCACAGGGAGTGCCAATGATCACCGCCGGGGATGAATTTGGCCGCACCCAGTCAGGAAATAATAACAGTTGGTGTCAGGATAATGCTGACAACTGGATAGATTGGGATCTTGCTAAAACAAATAACGGCTTATTGCGATTTTTTCGTAAATGCATTGCCCTTCGAAAAAAACACCCCATTTTTAGAAAACGTAACTTTTTTAACCAGCGGATTGATTCTGAAATAAGCTGGCAATCCCTGACACCCAAAGTTGAAGACTGGTCCGCCAACTGTCATACCCTTGCCTTTATGCTCAAAGGAAATGTACAGGAGCCTGACTTTTTAATTATGCTCAATGGCCAACGCACCGGAACGGTTGAATTCACCATCCCCCAAGCCCCAGTGATAAGTAGTACATGGCACCAAATTATTGATACCGCCCGCGACACACCAAATGATTTTACAGATACAAAATTACCGGGAAAACAGCAAAAACATAACACTGTACAGGTGGAATCCATGGCCGCAGTTGTCCTGCAATCAAAAAAAGGCTAAAAACATCCATCCACAGCCATTTTTCCATGGGATACACTTGCCATTTAGCAAAAGAAGATTTACTCTCTCATCCAGTATTCGCTTGAACAGAATAATTGAAAAGAAGTGATATGACACAAGGTACCTTTTTATTTCTGGGTGATTCTCTTATTGCCGATTACAACTGGCAGGAACGAATGCCCCATTTCAAAATCATTAACCAGGGTGTTCCGGGTGAAACCGCCCAGGGCTTACTGAATCGGATCCCATCCATTACGGAATCAGTGGAAAATCCTGAAATGATTCTGCTGATGATTGGTACCAACAATCTTATTATTGAAGATTACAGTTTTCTTGACTCGCTCCGACAAATCATTGTTGCGCTTACAACCAAATATCCAGCTACAGAGGTGATTACTAACAGTCTTCTCCCCATCCAGTTGCCCTGGGTAGACATGGATATGCTAAAGCGCTTAAATGATATGATTGAACCTATGACTCAACAAACCGGATCCTGTTATCTTAATATGTTCAATAAGTTCAAGCCCACCCCTGAGTTCTTCCAGAGTGATGGTGTCCATTTACAAGCCAAAGCGTATGAACTCTGGTCCAAAAATATTCTTGAATTTGTCTCTTTTTTAATCGAAGATGACTGATCTCAATTAAATTAACTATTTCCCTGACGGGAATTAACCACTATTTACCAAAGGAAAAACAGATGAAAAAAACATTTTACCGCGGATTAGCAATATGTCTCTTTATCGGACTCACGACCCAAACCGGTATTGCCAATGCAAGTGGCGACACAAAAGAAGCTAAAACTTCAGCTCCGGCAGCGGCACAAGCTCCAGGCACTCTCACTGGAACAGTTCTTGAAACAATGGATAGCGGCGGATACACCTATTTGCAACTTGATACAGGTGCAGACAAGCCATGGATTGCAATTCCACAGGCAAAAGTTGCTGTTGGCAGTAAGATCAGCTGTCAGCCCGGAATGGTTATGAAAAACTTCTCCAGCAAAACTCTGAACCGTACTTTTGATTCCATCGTCTTCTCTTCCGGCCTTGCCGGCGCCTCAAAATCGCCACATGCAGGAATGGGTGCGGCAATGGGTGGCGGTGCAATGGGTGGCGGCGACTCTTTTGCAAGCGCAGTTGCAAAAGAAGGCGGAGCAGCCCCATCGCAACAACAGGTTCAGGCAGCGGGATCCGGTGGAAGCTTAGGCGCTATGGCTCCTTTTACTGAAATCGAAGTTAAGAAAGCCAGCGGAGAAAATGCTTATAATGTGGAAGAACTCTTTGCCAAAAAGGAAGATCTCACCGGCAAGACTGTTCGTATCAAGGGTAAAGTTGTGAAATTCAGCCCCATGATTATGGGACGTAACTGGATTCATCTTCAGGATGGAACCGGAGATCCCATGAGCAATACCCACGATCTTGTAGTAACAACAGATGCCACCGTAAAAGATGGTGATGTTATCACCATGGAAGGTGTACTTACAGCGTTCAAAGATTTTGGCGCAGGATACAAGTACGAAGCCATTGTTGAAAAGGCTAAGATTGTAGAATAAGACAGTTCAGGGCTTGTCCGGGATATTAGATCCGGACAAGCCTTTGTTAGGAGTGAGGAGGGTCAGTCAAATGCGTATTGCTATTGTTGGTCCCGGAGCATTAGGTTGTCTCTTTGCAACAAAACTCTTTTCCGCTGCTGAGCATGATTCCATCGTGCTTATTGATCACCGCCCTGATCGGGCTGAATCATTGAATCAACAAGGGATTATTTGCCAATCAGAAAGTGGAAGTGAAACTTTTTCAGTACCTGTCTTCCATGATCTGGCCACACTCCCTGCTGTTGACATCCTCTTTTCCTGCGTTAAATCTTATGATTTACAACAGAGTATTTCGTTTGTAAAACCTCTGCTACGCCCTGAAACACTCTTCATCTTTCTGCAAAACGGAATAAGCCACCTGCAATACAATGATGTGGAAAAGCTTGGCGCAATACCTGTTTTTGGTACCAGCTCAGAAGGTGCCACACGTCTTGGGGCTGGTCATATTCGACACGCAGGATCAGGTCATACCACCCTTGGCTTCCCAAAAGAGCAAAGTAAACAAACAACAGACCAGCTTCAACGCCTCCTTCCTCTTTTACAAAGAAGTGGCTTTGCAAGTTCAATCAGTAAAGATATCCGCGCCAGACTGTGGGCAAAACTATTTATAAATGTGGGAATCAACGGACTGACCGCCATAGAGAATTGTAGCAACGGACAACTTCTGAAATCAGACGAAACACGAAACAAACTGACACGTCTGGTGAGAGAAGCTGAGGCCGTAGCCATTGCCCAGGGGATCACTATTTTGGAAGATCCGGTAGCAGCAACCCTTGCTGTCTGTAAAAGTACAGCAAAGAACATTTCGTCCATGCTTCAGGATGTTCGTAGCCATCGACCCACTGAAATTGAATCTATAAATGGTGCTGTGAGCCATATTGGAAAAAGACTGAACATTCCGACCCCTGAAAATGATGCACTGATTGCAAAAATCAGAGAAATCTCCCTTTATACAAAGAGCAGATAACTATCTGATTTATACTAAAATCGTGCACAGCTTCAGCCATTCCAGACCTGATGATCCGGAATATTTACACACGAGCTAATTTTACAAGATTCCGGATCAGGTCCGGACGACACATGGTAATGAACAGAATGAATATTAAAAGCCACGAAATTGGATTTGACTTCGACGGTGTAATTGCCGCCACCGGTGAAACATTCCTCCGGCTGGCATGCGAAGAATTTGGCCACTGCTCCTTTAGTCTTGAAGACATCAAAGATTTTGAAGTAGAAGATTGTCTTGGGATTCCCAAAGAGCATGTGGAACAGCTCTTCTACACTATTATGATCGATTCACTCAAAACCCAGCTACAACCGATGCCTGGGGCGGTGGATGTTATCTCAACCCTGGCCAACAGATCTCCTGTCACCATCATCACGGCAAGACCTCTCACAAATCCTGTTGCCGACTGGCTTGATCACTTTTTTCCGGATGAGGCATGTAAGAATATAAAACTAGTTGCCACCGGTGATCATAACGATAAAACCCGCTACATTAACGAGCACAATTTACAATTTTTTGTTGATGATCGGGTGGAGACTTGCCTGCAACTGGCCGAAACTGATATTACTCCCATTGTTTACAATCAACCCTGGAATATTGGCAGACATACACTGCAGAAGGTGAGTAACTGGCAGGAAATCAGTAGTTTATTTGATGAGGTATAGAAATGCGCTGTCCCCACTGCCTGAAAGCAATCGAACTATACAAGAACCCGGTTCCAACGGTGGATATTATCATTGAAGTGGGTACAAAAATTGTGCTGATTAAACGGAAAAACCCGCCGTATGGCTGGGCGCTACCGGGTGGTTTTGTGGATTACGGAGAATCTTATGAGACGGCGGCAGCAAGAGAAGCTGAAGAAGAGACAGGACTTGTGGTTCAGAATTTAAAACAGTTTCGAACCTATTCAGATCCGGATCGGGATCCTCGCCAGCACACAGCCTCAACTATTTTTATTGCGCAGGCTGATACAGAACCAGTTGCCGGGGATGATGCAGCAGAAGCAGAACTCTTTACAGAAGGGAATTTACCTGATCTTGCTTTTGATCATGGGAAGATTGTTGCGGATTATTTTGCGGCCAAACGATAAAAGACGAACATGATTACCATCGAACTTCAGTTTTGTTCGATTTCTGCGATCCCGTCATTCCGGACTCGGAGTCTTCGCTTACCTGATCCGGAATCTTGTAAAAGCAGAGTATTACATCGAGATTCCGGATCAGGTCCGGAATGACGACATCAAGAAAATAGTTTATTCAACAACCAGAAAACGCCAAGCCCCGTGCCCACGGTGCTATAGATCATCAGTCAGGGCATGCATTCACTGCCATATTTTTTGGCAATAAATGCAAATACCCCAAGTCCCGCAAGGCCTGCAATAATTATAAAAATCAGACTTTGCATATTGTTCTAGCCACGTACCCTTACACCGGTCTTCTTACGGAGTCGGATAGCTTTTGGAGTTACCTCAACCAATTCGTCATCGTTCACATAAGCGATACAATCTTCAAGGGTCATATCAACAGGTGGTGTCAATATTACTGACTCATCAGTTCCCGACGCACGCATATTGGTCAGCTTCTTCCCTTTTCCAGGATTTACAACCAGATCTGCAGCGCGCGCATGCTCACCCACAATCTGGTTCTGATAGAGAGGATCACCAGGATGTACAAAAAGTTTTCCACGGTCCTGCAGGTTAAATAGTGCAAAAGCTACAGCAGAACAAGCATCCTTCACTACGAGCACCCCGTTGACACGGTTAACGATATCTCCCGCCCATGGGCCATATTCGGCAAAGACATAACTCATCATGCCCATACCTTTAGTGTCCGTCATAAAGTCCGAACGATAGCCGAGCAGTCCACGAGTAGGGATCTTAAACTTCAGACGAGCCATA
This sequence comes from Desulfocapsa sp., assembly GCA_029934815.1. Classification (GTDB taxonomy): domain Bacteria; phylum Desulfobacterota; class Desulfobulbia; order Desulfobulbales; family Desulfocapsaceae; genus Desulfocapsa. Next base: position 7,717 of record JAOZLM010000056.1, read on the forward strand.
CCATTCTCGTTGGTCATCTCTTCCATCTGGCCTTTGAGCTTGCCAAGTTTTTCAATGACAGCACCCTGATATTTTTCATCCACATCGACTGTGAGTTCTTCATAGGGCTCGAGGGTTTCACCGTCTTTTTCGATAAGAATTACCTGAGGTCTTGTTACCTGCAGCTCAAAATTTTCACGCCGCATTTTTTCAATAAGGATGGAGAGATGCAACTCACCACGCCCTGAAACTCTATATCCAACGCCATCGGTTAAAGGCTCAATCTGTAACGCAACATCGGCAAGAATTTCTTTCTGTAAACGGGCTTCGATATGCCTGGAAGTTACATATTTCCCCTCTTGTCCGGCAAAAGGAGAATCATTGGGGATAAAGTTCATGGAGATGGTTGGTGGATCAATCTCGATCAGAGGCAATGGCTGTGGATCATCAGGATCAGTGAAAGTAACACCGACTGTCACGTCATCCATTCCGGCAACAGCCACAATTTCACCGGTTACTGCTGTTTCGACAGGAACTTTCTCATCACAAGTAAATCTGAATATTTTAGAAATCCGAATAGGCTTGATAGTTCCATCACGCCTTGCAACACTGATCGGCTGATTGATGGACATGGAACCATTCACAACTTTACCAATTCCCAGACGACCAAGATAAGGAGAGTAATCAATTGTACCTACCTGCATCTGTAAAGGTGCATCCACAGAACCTGCTGGCGCTGGAATATGCTCAGTAATCATCTTGGAAATGACATGCATATTGCCGCCATCAACAATTTCATCGGTATGTTCTGCCAGTGCATACCCTTCTTTGGCAGAAGCATACACAACTGGAAAATCGAGAATATCATCAGGTGCATTGAGTTTTACAAAAAGATCAAAAACCTGGTCGACTACCCAGTCACAACGGGCAGCGGGTTTATCAATTTTATTAATTACAACAATAACAGGAAGATTGTTGGCAAGAGCTTTTTTCAGAACAAAATAGGTCTGAGGCATGGGGCCTTCCTGGGCATCAACCAGCAGAAGTGCACCATCCGCCATTCGCAGAACACGCTCTACCTGGCCGCCAAAATCAGCATGGCCGGGAGTGTCGATAATATTAATCCAGAAATCTTTATACTCGTAAGATCCGTTTTTAGCAGTAATGGTGATGCCACGCTCTCTTTCAAGATCCATGGAATCCATCAAACGTTCAGCAACCTTCTCGTTATCCCGGAACATTCCGGAATGTTTAAATAACTCATCAACCAGAGTTGTTTTGCCATGATCAACATGGGCAATAATTGCCACGTTACGAATCTTATCCTGTTCCATCTGCTAGCTGCCTCTTATAAAATAAAAAAGCATCCTGCTCTATGCGGATGCTTCAAAAATGTCGTCTATTTGTTAGGACGAAAATTTCACAGAATAACAAAACTACAAGATCTTGGCAACTAAATTCGCTTAGAAATCAGCCAGAATCTTTTTACGGCTTGCAGCAGAGCGCTTAAGCACAGATACAGACTCATCGACATAATCATACACCCTGGCGCGTTTACCGGCGGCGGGTCGCATAATGCGCCCAAGGACTTGCAGCAACCTTCCTTCAAACGTTATGGGAGTGGTCAGAAACAGAGTGGACAAACCGGAACAATCAAAACCTTCCCCGATCAGCTGCAAGGTTGCCACAAGCACGTCAACCCGGCCTTCCTGCACCTTATCAACTATTGCTGTTCGCTGTTCGGCTGATGTTTGACCGGTGAGCAGCACCGCATCAACACCTTGGGCTAAAAGTTCCTGTTCAAATAGTTGACAATGACTGATCCGATCAGAAACAAGCAAACATATCCCCGTACCTTTTTGCTGGCATTCGATTATCACATCGGAAAGAATCTGCTTATTTCGTGCTGTATCTTTTGTAAGAGCAGAAACCAGAGGCTGATAATCACCCGAATAATTATACTGAAAAGTTGTTTTACAGCGAAGCAGTTCCGGCTTGACGATTGCTCCACTTTCTTGCAACTCTTCCATTTCCACCTTATGAATCCGGTCCCCCATATAAAAATAGATCAAACGGGTTAAACCATCATCACTGCGAAAGGCAGTGGCCGAAAGCCCAAGCAGATACTGGCCGTCAAAATTACTCACCACATCGGTGAAGAGGGATGCCGGAACCCGGTGACACTCGTCCACTATCAAATGTCCAAAACGTGGAGCAAGCTCTTCAATTCGCTTTCGCGCGGTATTCACAATGGCGACTGTGATATTTTGCAGATCAAAATGACCGTCTCCCACCAGCCCCGCCTCACAGCCTAAAAACTCACGAATTCGTTTTTGCCACTGATACAGAAGCTCCTTAGTATGCACTACCACAAGGGTTGGTTGCGCACGACTTGCAATTATCGCAAGTGCCATCACTGTTTTACCGCTGCCTGTGCCTGCTTCTATTACTCCAAAAGATCGTTTTTCGGTGGCGGCCAGAGCCTTCTCCTGATAAGGACGCAAAACACCGGAGAACACAAATTGCTCTTCCGGTAAAAGAAGACGATTATCTACAATTATCGGAGTCTGTTTTAAATAATCACGGCAGAGCAGCACCGCCTGATTGGCAAAACCACGGGGGAAACGCAGGCCGCCGGGAGTGCTTTCGTAATAATAGAGTTTAGGTTTCAGACCTTTAGCGATCCAGCGGCCAAACTTTTTTGCAGAGATATATTTGGGATTGTCAATGGTAAGACGATCTTTAATCGCCTTTTCCAGGGCAAAGGGGATATCAGTCAAAAGACAATCAGCGGCGATGGTGAGAGATGGCATGACAATGATTTTAAAATTGATTATCTTGCTGTGGCATTGATGG
>JAOZLM010000319.1 GCA_029934815.1 Desulfocapsa sp.
TAATAGTAATTGTCAAACGCACCATAAAACAGGTTTTTATCTCAACCCAAAATAAGGAGCGACAATGAAAAAATATATACTCAGCCTCTCTTTAACAAGTGTACTGGGGCTAATCACCACCCCACTGTTGGCAGGTGGTATCATTAATAAACAGAATGTAAGTGCCGATTATTTCCGCACCCTGAACAGACAGGCAGCAACAGACTACGCTGATATAGCAATATACAATCCTGCCGGGATCATGAAGATGAGAACCGGAAAATATCTCAAACTTGATGGTCAGTATATATCCAAAGACTACTCAAATCAGGTTCCGGGTGTTGGTAAGCTGAGTCAGGATGATCCTTCCATTATCCCGGGATTTTTTGCCATCCACAAGGAAGACCAATGGGCTGGTTATATTGCACTGGCTCCTGTTGGTGGTGGCGGAAAAGTTGACTACCAAAACGGAAATGCCAGATCTGTGACCATCATCAGCAGTCTTCTTAGTGTTCCTTTTTCTGTCGCAGGTTCTTTTCCTCAGGAAGTTCAGGGAGAAAGTCTCTACCTTGGTTACACCATTGGCGGTGCCTATGCTGTAAATGATATCTTCTCATTTTCCGCTGGTCTTCGTTATGTTTCAGCTTACAAAAAATTTACCCTCAGCGCTGAAGGGCTGCCACTATTTGGAGATGCAATAGCAGAAACACGAGATGATGCTGATGGCTGGGGGGGGATTTTTGGAGTCAATATCAGCCCGGATGACAATTGGAACATTGGTCTGCGCTATGAAACAGAGGTCAAACTGGACTTTGAACTTGATATACGACGGGGAGCGGCTTTGATGGCACTTATGGGCTACTCCGATGGACGAAAAGAACGTGAAGATCTCCCTGGTGTACTGGGAGTCGGAGTATCCAGAAAAATCACAGACAAACTCAAAGTAGATGCCAATTTCATCTACTATCTTGAGAAAAATGCCACATGGGAAACAGGAATAAATGGAGCTGGAAACAGCTATGACCTGGGTGTTAGCGGTGAGTATCGCTTTAACAGCGAATGGATGGCCAGCATCGGCTATCTCCATTCAAACCTTTCCATTGACGACGATCAGGTTTTTGTTCTCCCGGAAGAGCCAAAACTTGACGCCCACTCAGTTGCTGTCGGTGGTGTCTGGAGTCCTGCGGAAAACCTTGATTTCACCATGGGTGCCAGCAAAATATTCTATAGCGATGTCACAGATCCACTGGGCATTGGATATGAAAAAGATGTATGGGTTGTATCATGCGGTTTGCAGTGGAAGTTTAGATAAATATAACTTTTTGTTTATTCACACACGCACATGAACAAACAGGCAGCAAAAACAGAAGTCCCGGGAGAAAGCACTGAAAAGATGCATCTGCATCTGATTACTCTTGCCTTTAGCGGGACTCAGAGTCACCTGGAAAAACCTTTTCTTGATGATTATTTTATCCGATCATTGCCCATAGTTCGTTTTTCCTGTTTTGCCGCTTTTATTCTTTACGGGCTCTTTGGTATTCTTGATGCCTATCTTGCTCCTGAACAAAAAAATATCTTCTGGCTGTATCGGTACGCGTTTTTTTGTCCATTAATATTTGGCATTTTTCTTTTTTCATTCTCAGCTTTGTTTAAAAAAGTAATGCAGCCCCTTCTTTTCTGTATGGGAATTTTGGCTGGAGCAGGCATCATAATGATGATCCTCCTGGCACCGCCTCCAGTAAATTTTTCCTATTACGCCGGGTTAATCCTTGTTTTTATGATGGTATATACCGTGATGAAAGTACGATTTCTCTGGGCATGCGGTACCTGTTGGCTCCTGGTATTTCTCTATGAATATGCTGCTATCTGCATTGCCGAGACTCCCTTGCCTATCCTCATCAATAATAACTTTTTCTTCATTAGTGCCAGCTTGCTAGGAATGATTTCCTGCTACTCCATAGAACATTATAGTCGTCGAGATTTTTTTATGAAAACCCTGCTCAATGAGGAACGTGAGAATGTGCGCAATGCTAGGGATATGCTGGAAGAGCGGGTACAGGAACGAACTATCCAACTTGTAGAGGCAAACTTACAAATCACCAGGGAAATGAATGAGCGTATACAAACAGAAGAGGAAAACAGGCTGATTCAAGAGAAGTTATCACGACATCAGAAAATGGAATCATTAGGCCTTATGGCAGGCGGGGTTGCCCATGATCTCAATAATATCCTTTCAGGAATCATCAGCTATCCTGAGTTACTTCTTTTGGATTTACCTGACGACAGCAAACTGAGAAAGCCCATTCGGGAAATCCAGAAATCAGGTCAGCGGGCTGCCGCAGTGGTGGCCGATCTCCTCACCGTCGCCCGTGGTGTTGCCAGCCAGCATGAAATTGTCTGCGTTAACGATCTGGTCAAAGAGTATCTTTCCTCTCCTGAATATAAGGAACAGAAATCTCTCTACCCGAATGTTTCAGTAGAGCTGAATCTTGAAGCAAATTTACCAAATTGCAAATGCTCACCTGTTCATATCAAAAAAGTTTTAATGAATCTGGTAAACAATGGATTTGAGGCCATTGAGCTATCAGGTAAGATTATTCTTTCCAGCAGTAGCCAGCAGCAGTTCAATACCCAGCATCCCAAGACACCACTCAAAACAGGTGAATATATTCTGCTGCAGGTGAGTGATAGCGGCTCCGGGATACCTGCTGAATCCCTGCAGCATATTTTTGAACCGTTTTATAGCAAAAAGGTAATGGGTAGAAGTGGTACAGGGCTGGGCTTGGCTGTGGTATGGAATACTTTACAGGAGCATAACGGCACAGTTGATGTCGAAAGCAATGATAACGGAACCATGTTCACACTTTATCTTCCTGTTACCACAGAAAAAAAACAGAGTGTTGTAAAAGAAATAAAAGACGATCTGCAGGGAACAGCAAGTATTCTGGTGGTGGATGATGAAAGGATACAACGGGATATTGGCCACAGAATCCTTACAAAGCTCGGTTATAAAGTCCACACCGAAGACAGTGGTGAAAATGCCATCGCCTATCTGCAAACCCATACAGTTGACCTGGTGCTCCTTGATATGTTGATGGCTCCGGGTATGAACGGTCGCCAGACATATAAAAAAATGATCACTTTGCATCCGGGCCAAAAGGCCATCATTGCCAGCGGTTTTTCTGCAAATGATGATGTGAAAATGACTCTGCAGCTTGGAGCGAGTGAATTCGTCAAAAAACCTTACTCCATCGAACAGATCGGTCGTGT
>JAOZLM010000057.1:0-9127 GCA_029934815.1 Desulfocapsa sp.
AAGCCAGGACAAAGATAAGCAGCTTGGCCTGCTCGGGAACAGCAGTAAAACTACTGAAATCAAAGCTGGCGGAATGGCTGTAGATAAGAGCAAATGCGGCAAAGAGGAACATTGCTCCTCCCTGGGCAAAGATAAAATACAAATAACCGGCTTTACGATTACTCCGACTTTCATAATCGTACATGACCAGAAAGAAAGAAGAGAGACTCATCAGTTCCCAGGCCAGCAGGAAGGTGATCATGTTTGCCGACATAACAACCAGTGCCATGGAGGCAATGAGGATGCTGAAGAAAAAATAGTTCACTCCAGTTCTGAGGCTCTTCTCTTTGTTTTCCAGATAGTGAAAACTGTATATCAGGGTCAGGGGAGGGATGAGAAAGATTGGTATCAGAAAAAAGAGCGATACGCTGTCAAGTTGGAAAGAAAGGGTCAAGGTGTGCAGCCAGTCATAACTGGCTGCAGCAGTTGTCCCCTGCAGTAGTTTTGGTAAAACATAATACAAGCCAAGGCCGCAACCTGTCGAAGTGGTGGCAATAGCCACCATCTTCATCAGCGTGAATTGCCGGTAAAAAAGCAGCCCTGCTACCCCTCCGGCAAGGACTACAGCTATTGACACAAACAAAGTGTCCATTCATTCTCCTCCTTTAAAAATTAATTCTATCGACACAACAAATTCTGCTGGTCATTCTGTATATATGGTTTTGTAATAGGTGATGGCGTCGTAAAAAGATACAATACGTCAAGTCCGTCATTCCGGACTCGATCCGGAATCTTGTTATTACAGCAACTTATAGATTCCGGATCAAAAACTTCATATTCGAAGTGACGAAGAAGATGAAGAGTTTTTACTTAGCCATCATAGGTTATTTGGGCGAGCGAATATCAAAGCGTGGTGCTGCCAGCATTCTGCCGATTTGTTCCTTCAGATCTGCCTGCTCGGGATTTACACTCTCCTGAGCCATGATCAACTCAAAGAGTTTATCCTGCTCGACAGGGTGCTCATACTCGGCCGGTGTGCCGTCTTGTAGCTGGATATGGGCAGCCCAGGGAACAAAATAAGTGGTTGCCGGGTGTTCTTTATGTTCTGAAATGTCGATATTGAGGCCGGCAATATAGAGTAGGTTCTTTCCTGCGTATTCCCCACCCCGGCGAATGGAGTTCATGGTACGAACAAATTCCAGCTGTATATTGATTTTGGCCGCTCTCAAGGCTGGGTTGGGTGAGGTGACAATGGTGGGCATAAACTCAATAAGGTTTTTTTCAAGCAAAAGTGATTCGCCCGTCTCATGAAATTTTTGCTTGAAGTAGAAGAGATCAGAAGTGAGATGATCTCCAATTTCCTCGCCGCTATCGCTCTTCCACTCATAGCCTGTAGCATCAATTTTCCTGCGGAATTTTTCCGATACTTCGTAGGTCTGGCCGGTACTGATAGCAGCTATGGGGACAATTTTCCCGTCAGCATTTTTTTTGACGATAGTTTCCAGATTAAGTACCAGGCCGTCTTGAACCGGGTGAATATCAAAATCGATAAATAGATTTTTTACTGTTACAAGTTGCTTGCCCTCGTTATCACGATGGAGAAAGATACGTTCTCTGGCAGTCTGGTATTGTTCAATATACGGGGTGATAACATGGGTGATTTTACCACAGGAGGGAGAAATACAGATCCCCTCCATTTTAGGTCGGGTACAGGTGCCGTAAGCACCACTTGCTGGATCATATCCCACGTGGCTAGCCTGAAGGATAACCGAATCTTCCCCGTGATGGGCATGGGGGCCATGGCGGTCAGTTGCCACGATACCGCCAACACGGCCATGATTAAAGGGAAAGGTTCCAAAATGTTTAGTTAACAGAATGATTGGCCAACCCTGATTTTCGTCCGAACAAAATGCTCGTGACGGCATTATCAAACCTTTTCGAAAGCCGAGCGAAATACAGAAATTGTAGAGTTTGGGAACAAATTCAGGATAAGGAATAGCCAGGCCATCCACCTTAAAGGGAGCAAGTTTGCGAATAATATGAGCTTGATGATAGGGAGTATTCATAGTTTTTTATTCCAGGTAATGTAGATGTGATTGTTAGTGTACTTCCGGACTTTCCACTGTAATTCCAAACCAGTATGCTTCGCTGCTTGCTGGTGAGGCGGTTTTGAATTCCACGTAATTGTCCCGTCTGTTCATCATGAAATTCTGCCAGTTCAAGGCTTCTTCTCTTGTTTTAAACGGCCCTGCTTCGGTGGATGTCCCCAACCCATTATGCTGGGCGGTGATAGATTCTTTAGTTGCATCTACATTTTGGGTGATACCAATGAGAATTTTCATTTTTTTCTCTCCGCTTGTATTAGTTTGCTGGACTGTCTGTGTAGAGTACAACTGGACAATTCAGTAATTGTGTAACTTCGTTTAGTTTTCTTTGGCGAATCCCTTTTTTGCGTGGAGTCCCTTCACCCTTTAGGCATAGAGCTACGCAAATGATGTTTCGTCTGTTTTTGGCATAGTCCACAGTCTCTGTGGTGAGCCCTCTGTCATTCACAAGCTGAATATAGGCCACGGGTTCTTCGGGTTGGAGCGCAGCAATATTTTCCTTAAAGCTTTGAGTTGCCTTCGCGGCCGGCTCTTGTTTTAAGAGATGCAAAACCTCGAGGGAGGCGTTCATTCTTTTACTTAAGTTGATGCCGTGGAGAAGTGTCTCTGCACTTAAAAGTGAAGAGTTTGCTACCAGGAGCACCTTCTTGTTACTGATTGTTTGTTGCTGCACGTATTTTCCCTGAACAGTTCAGCTTGGTTGTATTGCCAGAATTTCTCGATCTTTTGCATATCTTGTGCCAGAAGAGAATAGTACGGAAAAACAGTGAGATGGCTATTCTCTTGTCGAGAATGCTGCAGAAAAATGTTGCAAAGTGCAACGCAATTTAAGGGAAAGTCTAATTAGTGCTTTAAAATAGGGGGATAGGTAAATGTTGCACCAACGAACGTACTGTTGCAAAATGAAACGTATGGCGGTAGGGTGGTATCCGGTGAAATATGCAGGTAATAATGAGAGTGTATTAAAGGAGAGGGTATGAAGCAGCCGGGAGGGATTCGAAGCAAGGTAACATTTTGGTTTTATTTAGTATTTGTGTTTATGGTTACCAGCTCGGTTTTGATCTTCTGGATTGTCGGGACGATAGAGGAAAAGCACTTTAATATTGAAAAGGCAGATGCTTTTCTTGAGGATATTCTGGAAGTGCGGCGCATGGAAAAAAACTATCTACTCTATAAAGATCATAAATCCATGGACGAGTGGATCCGTTATCTTGATACAACTATTAAAGAACTAACGGACAATAAAGAGCTTTTTGTATGGTTGAGTTCCCTTGCCGAAATTGATGCAGTGCAGCAGGCACTGCAGAATTATACCGCAACATTTAAAAAGTTCAGGGAACTGCCATCCGAGGAGAAATTGGTATCGGTAAAATTGCGTGAACAGGGTAACAGGCTGACTACCCTTACCGAAGAACTGATAATTGAGGAGCATCAAACCATTCACCGCCTGCTGGCATTTATCAAAAATAGTCTGTTATTTGTTCTGCCGTTTCTGGTGCTTAGTTTCAGCGTGGGTGCTATTTTTCTGGGCAGAGGAATCGTTTCATCTTTAAAACAGCTGGAGAAGCATGCGGCAACCATCGCCGCCGGAGATTTTGTGGAAGTACCTTTTATCAGTAGTAACCGTGAGGTCAATAGCCTGATTAATGCTTTTAATCAAATGAGTCGGGAGCTGAAAAGACGTCAACAGCAGCTGGTCAGATCTGAAAAACTGGCATCCCTCGGCATTATGCTGGCCGGTGTGGCTCATGAGTTTAACAATCCTTTATCAAATATATCCAGTTCAGCGCAAATTCTCATTGAGGAACTTGAGGAAAGGGAGGGAGGATATGCCAGAGAGTTAGCGTTACAAATAAGTGCCGAAACCAGCCGGGCTTCTGCCATCGTCAGTACCTTGTTACCTTTGGCTCGGGAAGATAAATTCCACAGAGATTCCTATTTATTAAAACCCCTCTGTCGTGAAGTGTTGGTATTACTTCGGGGACAAACTGCTGAAAATGTAGATATTCAGCTGGTAGTCTCTGATGACATTGTTATTTTTGCGGATAAACAAAAAATCCAGCAGGTGTTTATCAATCTTTTAAAAAACAGTTTTCAGGCGCTGACCGATGGGGGGATAATTCGAATCCGCGCCTGGCAGCACCAAACAGAGTTGAAAATAACAGTGAGTGACAATGGTCCTGGGATTCCCAGGCAAGTGCAAAAGAAAATTTTTGATCCATTTTTCACGACTAAAGATACAGGTCAGGGTTCCGGTCTTGGTCTTTTTATAGTCCATGATATTATTATTCAACATGGTGGCAGTATCAGCATTGAGAGTACGGGTGAGGGAACAGCCTTTATTATCAGATTGCCGGGAGAGGAGGTTTCCTGATGACAAGTTTTGAAGTTTTAGTTGTTGATGACGAGGCTGTAGCGCTTAAAAATCTGTGCTATATTCTTAAAAAAGAGGGATACAGAGTTAGCGCCGCTAAGAGCGGGAAACAGGCACTGGCCTGCTTGGCCAAGCAGGAGTTTGCCCTTGTTCTCACTGATTTGAAGATGCCTCAGGTGGACGGGATGCAGCTCTTAAAACGAGTTAAGTCTGTTTGTCCACAAACAGAAGTCATTATGATCACAGGATTTTCAACTGTCGATTCTGCTGTTGAGGCTCTTAAGGCCGGAGCGTATCATTACATTGCCAAACCTTTTAAGCTGGATGAAGTTCGTAAAGTGGTACAGGAGGCTACCCAGAAATATCAACTGGTCCGTGAAGTCGAGCAGTTACGAAAACAGGTTAGTACCGGTAAAGAGCAATTACGAATCGTTACGCATAACCGCGCCATGAAAGATCTTCTGGAAATGGCAAGCCAGATTGCCGGTACCGATACCAGTGTTGTTATCAGCGGTGAGTCCGGTACGGGAAAAGAGCTGCTGGCAAAGTATATTCATAATGAAAGTCCACGCCACGAAGCAATCATGCTCTCCATCAACTGTGGAGCCTTTGGTGAGGAGTTGTTGACCAATGAGCTTTTTGGCCATAGTCAGGGAGCCTTTACAGGTGCTGACAAGGATAAAAAAGGTCTGGTGGAAATGGCCAGTGGCGGAACACTTTTCCTTGATGAAATCACTGAGATGTCACTGTCCATGCAAGTCAAATTCTTACGGATTCTTCAGGAGCAGGAGGTGATACCGGTGGGGGGGACAACCCCTGTTAAGGTGAATGTGCGTTTTGTGGCTGCGACCAACAGAGATCTTGAGAAGGAAGTGAAGGCGGGTAATTTCAGGCAGGATCTTTTTTACCGGATCAATGTTGTTTCCCTGAAGATCCCTCCTCTTTCTGAGCGAAAGGACGACATCCCGCTGCTTAGTCAGTTTTTTCTGGAAAAATATAATGCTTCCATGCACAAGGAGGTTACGGAGGTTAGCCAGGAAGTGCTTGATACTTTGCAGCATTATGATTTTCCGGGTAATATTCGTGAGCTTGAGAATATTATTGAGCGTGGAGTTGCCCTTGCCAATAGCAGTATACTGAGGCTTGCTCAGATACCTGATGATCTCCGGAGCCTGGATATTCAGACTTTTAGAAAAAGTGCAGGAAAATATTCCAGCATGGAAGAAGTTGAAAAATCGTATATTGAGTGGATTCTTAAGGAGACTGCATATAATAAAACTGCAGCAGCCAAGGCACTGGATATTGACCGTGTGTCTTTGTGGCGGAAAATTAAAAAACTTGGTTTAGAATAGCTTTTTAATTGTAGAAAAACACCTGAGCCAGTCAGGAGTCACCCTACCTGGCTCAAGCACTTTCTATGCTGATGGTTTTCGGGGCTGTGCAGCAACAGGTTTGCGAACCGCCTTTTTGGCGATAGCCTTGTTCTGTTGAATAGTTGACATGGCAGCAGTCACCATGCCCGCAACATCTGTCAGATTAGCAGGCAGGATCATGGTATTGTTTTCTTTTGCCAGATTTCCAAATTCTGTAATATAGCCTTTTGCTACTTCAAGGTTTGCTGCTTCTGTACCTCCGGGTAAAGAGAGGCTTTTCGCTACTTTGCGTATTCCTTCTGCTGAAGCTTCTGCAACCATAAGAATCTCCTGTGCCTTTCCTTCCGCTTCGTTAATACGTTTCATCTTCTCGCCCTCAGAAAGGGCAATTGCCTGCGCCCGCTCACCAGCTGCGCGATTTATAGTTGCTTGTTTGATTGCTTCAGAACGTGCTATTTCGGCACGTTTCTCCCGCTCTGCCTTCATTTGTTTTTCCATGGCTTCCAAAACCGTACGGGGTGGCTGGATATCCTTGATCTCATAGCGCAGAACCTTTACACCCCAGTTTACGGCTGCTTCGTCAAGTGCCATGACGACCTGACCGTTCAGTGTTTCCCGGGCCTCAAAGGATTTGTCCAGCTCGATCTTACCAATGGCAGAACGCAGAGATGTCTGGGCGAGCTGGGATACAGCAAAATGATAATTATCGATACCGTAGGCGGATTTTTTGGCATCTATCACCTGCAGGTATAAAACTCCATCCACTTCAAGCGTTACGTTGTCGGAGGTAATACAGGTTTGGGCGGCTATATCGATTGGTTCTTCTTTCAGGTTGCGTTTGTAGGCAACACGGTCAAAAAAGGGAATCAGGATATGAAATCCTGCCTGCAAGGTTCCTCTGTATTTACCCAGCCGTTCTATCACGTATTCATTACGTTGTGGCACAACCACTGCAGTTTTAACAAGAACTACGACCATAAATGCGATGAGAATGCCAAGACCAATTAAAGTTTCCATTATTTACTCCTTTTAATGAGTGGAAATGTTCAGCTAACTGATGTGTTATATTTTTTTACGGTAATAAGCAGATCGTCCTGTTTCTCAATAATTGCAACTTCACCTTCTTCAAAAACTTCCTCAGAGGTTGCACGCCAGAAGGTTCCGGCAAATTTGACCTGACCCTCGGCTGGCGGGTGAATTGCAATACTGATAGTACATTTTTCGCCGCCTTGAGCCATGATTGTGTCCTGCCCATCTTCTTTTGAGTCTCCGATAAAAGTTTTTTGCACGAAGCCACGTAAGCCAAAAAGAGAAGCCAGAGAAGCCACGAGAAAAACGCTTAGCTGGACTGTGATATTCCAGTCAAAAAAATAGCTGCCAATGGCAGTTATCCAGGCGGCGACACCGAAGAAAAACAGAATAAAACCGGGCACAGCCATTTCCATGACAAAAAGAATAACGCCAATAGTTAGCCATAGTAGCCCGGGAGATGCAAGTTCCATATGTTTCCTTTAGAAGAGTTTTTGTGGGGGTATGAGATGTCGCTTAAAGTAGTTCCTTACCACAGTTATTGTATGCATAATGCGCCCAACAGTCAAATAGGAGTCAAGAACGCTTCTTGCATATCTTCACTATGTAGAGTATTTTTGCAGCTTGCAATCAAATGATAAGACTTGGGGGTGCCGAAAAATGGCTGAGAATAAACCCCTGGAACCTGATGCTTATAATGAAGTCGCAGGGAAAGTCGTGGTGAACGTACTATATTCCACTTGTGCCAGATCCGGTGCACCTTTTCCTTCCTTTATATTCTCTACCTGAGTGTGCTTGATGCTTTCTGTTTCCGGCTTAACTAAAGCTTTTGATCAGCAATCCGTTTTTTCCGGATTTGATCTTACTGTGAATCGAAACCGTTTTGCTGTACTCATCGGTCCATCAGGCTGCGGCAAGTCTACTTTTTTTGATGTTCTTACCGGAGTAATCCCGGCAGACGAAGGGCAGATTAGCTGGCAGGATAGCAAGGTGGATCATCTGGGAGAGCTGGCAGCCTATATGCATCAAAAGGATCTTCTTCTTCCCTGGTTTTCTCTGCTTGAAAATAGTTTGCTGCCCGCAAAAACAGGACGGGAGAATTTACAAAAAGCTCGCATACGAGCCACTGAATTATTTTCCAGACTGGGGCTTGCCGGTTACGAATCCCATTTGCCCCACGAAGTATCGGGGGGCATGCGACAACGCTGTGCCCTGGTCCGAACCCTTATGTTTAAGCGGGATTTGATTTTACTGGACGAGCCGCTCTCAGCGCTGGATGCCATAACGCGAAAAAGTCTGCAATCACTTTTGCTTTTGCTGCAGAGCGAGTTTGACAGAACCATGCTTATGATTACCCATGACGTGGATGAAGCTTTGCTTCTGGCCGATGATCTCTATCTGCTCAGCACAAAACCCATGGGGATTGTGGAGAAAATTGAACTTTATGGTGATAAGCCCAGGAGGTTTGATAATCCTGAATTGCTGGCCATGAAGGACAGGATTATGCAGAAACTTACAGGAGATATCGAGCATGTCTCGTGCTAATCTTCTGGCTTTAGCTTTACTGGTTTTGCTTTTTAGTTTGTGGGAAGTGGCCTGCCGAATCTTTACGATTCCGGTTTTTATCCTGCCGCCGCCCTCGATTATTGTGACAACTGCCGTGTTACAGGCTCCGTTAATTCTTCCTCATGCGCTCACTACAGGTATGGAGATCATTTGTGGTATCGGTCTGGCTTTGGCTGTGGCCCTTCCACTGGCCATGGGAATGTTTGCCTGGCCCTGGCTGGAAAAGGCACTTTCTCCATTTCTTGTGGCTTCCCAGGCGATACCGGTTTTTGCTTTGGCTCCTTTGCTGGTTGTATGGTTGGGCTACGGGATAGAAGGTAAAGTTTTAATGGCTGCAATTATTATTTTTTTCCCCATCACTGTTAGTCTTCTGGAAGGATTCAAGGGCTGTGACCGTGAATATCGGGTTCTGTTTCGTTTGATGGGAGCAGGGTTCTGGCAGACCATGCGTTTGCTATATTGGCCTTGGGCGTTACCCCATTTTTTTGCAGGCTTACGAGTGGGAGTGACGGTGGCAACCATCGGCGCAGTGATTGGCGAATGGGTTGGAGCGCAAAGAGGTTTAGGCTACCTGATGATTCAGGCCAATGCCCGTTTAAAAGTCGATCTGGTTTTTGCTGTCATCCTCTGGTTGTCTCTTATGGGATTACTACTCTGGTTTGGGGTGGGCTGGCTGGAAAGAAAAAGTATTCACTGGAAAA
>JAOZLM010000057.1:9227-10540 GCA_029934815.1 Desulfocapsa sp.
AAGTTATGAAAAAACAATTATCTGCAATTTTTGTCATCTGTGCATTTCTTTTGAGCGTTGGCTCTGCTTCTGCAGAGAAGCTGACCCTGATGCTGGACTGGTTCCCAAATATTGACCACCTGCCTATTTATGTGGCACAAGAGCGTGGGCTTTTTAAGGAAAAAGGCTTGGAAGTGGAAATCATTTCTCCTTCAGAAACCGCCGATGGCTTAAAACTTGCCGCTTCCGGTAACGTGGATATAGCAGTTTCTTATGAGCCACAGACCATTATTGCTACGGCTGCCGGTCTTGATGTCAAAGTGGTGGGACGGCTGGTTGAACATCCTCTGACCACTCTTCTTTTCTTGAAAAATGATAAGATTAAAACCCCCAAAGATCTGGAAGGAAAGAAGATCGGCTATACCGTTCCAGGACTTATGGATGTAATGCTCAAAGCCTTTATGTCCATTAACGGGGTGAAGAATTACGAGGCCATCAATGTAGGTTTTACCATTGTACCCGCGCTCGTTGCCGGAAATGTGGATGCGGTGATGGGGCCTTTTAAAACCTATGAAACAGTGACCATGGCTCATCAGAATCTTGAGGCTGACTACTTTGAACTGGAGAAATTTGGAATTCCGGATTATGAGGAATTAATCTTTGTCTGCGGGGCGAAAACGCTTGGTCAAAAAGAAAAAAGCATCAAAGGGTTTATTCAGGCTGTGGAAGCTGCAACGGCTTATATGCGCGAGCATCCTGAAGCGGCTTTAAAAACATATCTTGCGGCTTTGCCCGAAGCAGATAAACGTGTTGAGACCGATGCCTTTCAATTGACTCTTCCTTTTTATGCAGCTCCCGGTGGTTCTGACGTAACGGCCTGGCAGCGCTTTGCTGATTTTTCCCTTGAGCATGGTTTAATTGAAAAACCAGTCAAAGCAGCAGATCTTATCCATAACTGGTAGCCAGCAAATGAAAACATATCATAGAGCACTGACCATCGCCGGATCAGATAGCGGCGGCGGGGCAGGTATTCAGGCAGATCTGAAAACATTTTCAGCCCTTGGTTGTTATGGGATGACGGTGATCACTGCTCTCACTGCTCAAAACACGGTTGCGGTGACAGGGATTCAGGCAGTACCACCTGAGTTTATCGCTTTACAGATGGACGCCGTGATGACAGACATTGGTGCAGATGCTGTGAAGATCGGAATGCTGCATTCCCCTGAGGTGATTAAAACCGTGGCTGAATGTTTGCAGAAATATGATTGTTCAAGCATTGTTCTGGATCCGGTTATGGTGACCAGAAACGGCGATAAACTTTTGCAGGATGATGC
>JAOZLM010000320.1 GCA_029934815.1 Desulfocapsa sp.
AACTAAGAGTCTGTTACGAAAACAATTATTTCGTTTATCTTATATGTCATTGCAGTGAAAGTAAAATGGAAATGCTTGTTTATTAATAATTTTGTCAGGTTTTCATTTACTTGCATTCATATTATCACTGTGCTAATTTCACGGAGCTTAGCAGTACCCCAAAGATTGGCAGGGGAGATCGTTCTTTTCTATTACCCGATATCATTTGCTCGTAGTCGTTCTAAAAAACGCTGGAAACCCTTGTCCCACTTTATATTGCCCTGAAAACAGATGAAAACAGCAATCATTGCATTAACAGCAGGCGGATACCAGCTTGCTCATACAATTAGTGGAATGTTACATAAGAGTTCTGTTGACACACGCAAGATACCGGTTTTTGAGAAAATGGCATCGCTATGGGAAAGTGATGTGGATGCTATTATTTGTGTAATGGCCACAGGTATTGTGGTACGTGCCATAGCTCCTCTTTGTTCCGACAAGAAACATGATCCATGTATTTTGGTTCTTGATGAAAAAGGACAGTTTGTTATCAGTTTGTTATCCGGACATTTGGGTGGTGGAAATGAACTTAGCAGAACACTTGCAGGTAAACTGCGTGCTCAGGCAGTAATCACGACAGCTTCTGATGTAACCGGCCACACAGCTCTTGATTTGTGGGCAGCAAAAAATGGTTTACTGGCTGCAGATAAAGAAAAGCTAACCGCGGTATCTGCCAAAATTGTGAATAGTGGTTCTGTAACAATTTTCACCGACTGTGATGTAGATCAACTCCCTCATGATATGGTTCAGACATCCGATTTCAGCGAAGCTGACATTATTGTTTCAGACAGAATATTCCCGGAATGTGATGCACTTCTTTTAAGACCAGTTGCCATCTGCATTGGTATTGGATGCAACAGGGGAACTGGTGCACAGGCATTTGAAACCGCAATCAGTGAACTTATTACAGAATATAAGATTTCCCGGGATGCTGTTTCGTGTTATGCGTCCATTGATTTAAAAAGTGATGAGACCGGCATGCTTGACTTTATAAAAAACGAAAAGCAGTCAATTCATTTCTATACAAAAGACGAATTAAACAGCGTGGATGGTGTCTCGTCATCAACGGCGGTAATGAAAGCCACAGGAGCCAAAGGTGTTGCCGAACCGGCCGCCCTTCTTGCGGCTCAAATAAAGAGTAGTTCAACTGAACTAATAGTAAGGAAACATAAATGGAAGGATGTAACAGCAGCAATTGCAGAGCGAAAAACAATTCTGCAGGCCTGATTTCTGTAGTTGGTACTGGGATTGGCAGTAAAGATAATATGACTCCAAGGGCAACTAAGGCTCTTGCTGATGCAGATGTAATTATTGGATATAAAACATACCTTGATCTGATCCCTGAGCTACTTACCGGTAAAGAGGTTATTTCTTCTTCCATGATGCAGGAAGTAGACAGGTGTGATACCAGTTTTGAATTAGCAGAATCAGGTAAAAAAGTGGCTCTTGTTTCAGGCGGAGATCCTGGAATATACGCTATGGCCGGACTAATCCTTGAGATTGCAGCAAAAAGAGAGAGTAAAATAAAGGTAGATATCATTCCGGGGATTGCCGCTGTTAATGGCTGTGCTGCACGCCTTGGTGCTCCGTTAATGCATGATTTTGCCGCTATCAGCCTTTCTGATTTGTTGACCCCGTGGGAAGTGATCGAAAAACGACTGGACGCTGCAGCATCCGGAGATTTTGTTATCGCAATATACAATCCTAAATCAAAAAAACGTACTGAACATATTGTGAAGGCTCGTGAAATTATTTTACGATATCGCAAAAAAGAAACACCGGTAGGGATTGTAACAGCAGCATCACGTGAAAACGAAGTGGTCACACTCACAACTCTTGATCGCATGCTGGAAGAAGATATTAACATGCAATCTACTGTGATTGTCGGCAACTCTACAACGTTTGCATGGAATGACTATATGATTACCCCAAGAGGGTACAGAGATAAATATAAGCTGGATTCCTCTTCGTGAGTAAAAAGAAAACACTCTTTTTACTTCGCCATGGGAAAACCGGGTTCTCCGGTCGATATGTTGGTGCTCAGGATGTACCGCTTGCGCCGGAAGGCGTTTCGCAGATACAAGATTTACATAAGGTCTTACAAGAGAAAACCTTTGATAAAGTTTTTTCGAGTCCCATGTTACGTTGTCGGCAGACTTGTGAGATATTATTTCCGAATGACTCTGTTAGCTGTAACGATAATTTAAAAGAAATTAATTTCGGTCGCTGGGAAGGTTTAACCTTTGAGGAGATATCGGCCCGGGATCCTGAAATAGTAGAGAAGTGGGCTGATAATTTACCTGATTTTACCTTTCCTGAAGGAGAATCAGTTGATTCCTTCACCAAGCGTGTGCAAACAACCGCTACAGAAATAGCTGAAGGGCAGGGCGATACAGTTTTGATAGTTAGTCACGGTGGAGTAATTCGTAGTTTGCTTTGCCACTTTCTTGGGATTGATCCTAAGAACTATCTTTTATTTCAGGTTAAAAAGGGAACATATTCCACCATTGAACTGTTTGGAGCACATGGAGTGTTAACCGGTTTCAATCTGCACTAAAGCGAATTATTTACATTATGGGCAAAATAATATTAATAACAGGTGGGGCCAGAAGTGGCAAAAGTGACTATGCACAAAAACGTGCAGAAGAGCTGCCTGGGAAACATTTTTTTATTGCAACATGCCCCGCGGTAGATCAGGAAATGGATGACCGAATCAAACGCCATCAAAAGGATCGTGCCAATGGACTGTGGCAAACTATTGAAGAAGAGATTGATATTCCATTGGCTCTAAGTGGCTTGCCCTCTGGTTCTGTGGCTCTTGCCGATTGCCTTACGTTATGGGTTAACAATCTTATGTATCGTGCCGATATAGCGAATGTTGAATTCACAGAAGACACCATGCGAAGTCACACTAAAGCATTACTTGCTTCTGCTGCTAATTTTCAGGGTACTTTAATTTGTGTAAGTAATGAGGTGGGTATGGGTGTGGTTCCGGATAACCCGTCAGCACGAAAATACCGTGATTGTGTAGGGCGTTGTAACAGACTTATTGCCGCTGCTGCTGAAGAAGTTATTCTTGTTAGTTGTGGGTTGCCTTTGTTTTTAAAAGGGACAGGAAAGGTTTAACTATCTTATTAGGAAGCAGTCGTGTCCGGTTAGAAACCTGGTGCAGATTGAGAACGGATTTTGG
>JAOZLM010000321.1 GCA_029934815.1 Desulfocapsa sp.
TGTCGGCGGGCTTGTTGGCTATCGTATCCGTTTTGACAGGAAGATAAGCAAAGAAACACGGATTGAAGTGGTCACCGAAGGAATCTTTCTGCGTATGATCCAAAACGATCCTGAACTTTCCGGGGTTGGTCTTGTTATCTTTGACGAATTCCATGAGCGCTCTATACAATCCGATATGGCCCTTGCTTTCTGCCTCGACACGCTCGAATTGCGTGATGATCTGAGAATCATGCTTATGTCTGCCACCATAGCCAGTGAAAAAATATCAAAGCTACTGGATAACGCTCCGGTAATCACTGGTGAAGGACACTGTTTTCCTGTGGATGTGGAATACCTCACCAGAGAATCAAATGATTATATTGTTCCTCAGACAATACGTGCTATTCAGCGAGCAGTTAAAAACGACAAAGGTGACATCCTGGTTTTTCTGCCCGGTGCCGGAGAGATTCGCGCAGTCGAAAAACAGATCGAGGGAAACTTCCTGGTATTTCCTCTTTACGGCAATCTCCCACAGCATAAGCAGGATTTAATTTTCAAACAGAGCAGTCAACGACGAATCATCCTCGCAACACCCATTGCCGAAACCAGCCTCACAATTGAAGGTGTAACCGTAGTTATCGATTCCGGACTGATGAAAAGGCCTTATTTTTCTCCTGCCAACAGTCTCAGTAGCCTGCGCACTATTCCCATTTCCAAAGCATCCGCCAAACAGCGCAGCGGGCGTGCAGGCAGGTTAGGTCCCGGACGTTGTTACCGACTATGGACTAAAACAGAGCACTATTCCAAGCCTGAATTCCTGCCACCGGAAATACTTACTGCAGATTTAAGCCCTTTGCTTCTTGAGGTTTTACGATGGGGAGTAAAAGATCCCAATGACCTTAAATGGCTGGATCCCCCACGCCCTGGCCAAATCCAACAAGCCAGAACACTTCTTGAAAACCTTGGAGCCATTGACACGAAGGGTACACTTACAAAAATCGGAAAAGAAATTGCTGCCCTGCCACTGCATCCCAGACTGGCTTTAATGTTACTAAAGGGCCATAAACAAAAACAGTTAACACTTGCCTGTCAGCTCGCGGCACTGTTGCAAAACCGGGATCTGTTGCGTGGAAATCCGGATGGAAAAAGTGCAGATATTGAAGACAGACTTGAAATTTTACGTCTTTTTGAAAAAAACAAAAAAGATCGGATTCGTGCCAGAGGTGCTGACATCGCACTTTGCAAACGCATACAACAGGAAGCAGATCAGTATCAGAAACTCCTTGGCAAACCCGGCACATCCCAAAGCGACTTTGGCGATGCTGGAAACCTGCTTGCTTTTGCATACCCTGAACGTATTGCCCAAAAAAAACCCAGCTCTCCTTTGCACCTTCTCGCCTCAGGCCGTGGTGTAATACTTCCTCCCCACGATCATCTGCAAAAAGCTAAATTTATTATTGCAGCAAATTTAGATGGAGGAAAAACAAATGGGCGTATATTTCTGGCAGCAGCCCTCTCTATTGAAGATATCACCCAAAACCATCAACAACTGCTAAAAGAGAAAGAACGGATAGAATGGACAGGTCGGAAAGTGGAAGCGGCCCGTATACTTTCATTGGGTAAGCTTGAAATAAAACGTAAACCAATAGCCAATGCTAATTCTGATACAATACTTGATTGCTTTCTTGCAGGGATTAAGCAGAATGGCCCCGACTGTCTGAACTGGCCCCAAAAAAGCCACGAACTCCGCACAAGAATAGAGACAGCCCACCATCTTTCTCCTGACAACTGGCCCAACGTTTCTGATAGTGGTCTTTTCAAAGACCTTAGCTGGCTTGCACCATATCTGAATTCCATCTCCAGCCTTAAACAACTGCGAAAACTTGATTTGCATTCAATTTTGCTCGCGATGCTCACATGGCAACAGCAAAAAAATCTTGAACGATTACTGCCAACTCATTATCTTGCACCCAGTGGCTCAAGAATCAAACTGGATTACAAGAATGCGACATCACCCGTCTTAGCAGTCAGGTTACAGGAAATGTTTGGTGCTACAGAGACTCCTGTTCTCTTTGACGGTAAACTCACCATCCGCATCCACCTCCTTTCTCCTGCCAGACGACCGGTACAGGTTACAGCAGACCTTGCATCATTCTGGAAAAATACTTATCCAGAAGTAAAAAAAGAACTGGCAGGCCGTTATCCTAAGCATTACTGGCCGGACGATCCGCTTATAGCCGAAGCCACCGCCCGTTGTAAGCCCAGATAAAATTTACACTGCTACTACACACTGTTTTTACCTGTTGCAGCAGAAAACAAAACATCGCAAAAGCGTTGCGTTATTGTTGCGCGCGACACCTTTGCAACATTACTGCAACAGTTTGATGTCTATTACCATTCCCGAGGTACTCTCCTAAATACAAGCAGAACAAACGCTTAAAACATTTTTTACATCATGACATCAGTACGTTAATAACTTTTCATCATCTATATTCATTTTATTTTTTATTCTGGCACAGCATCTGCAAAGAACATGGCAAGAGAGAGTAAAAGCAACAACAAACAACCACTAACCGGGGAAATAAAATGAGCGAAGCAAAAACAAAAGAAGCAGTAAAAGTAGAAGCCGGAACCAAAGAAGCAGGAGCAGTTGATGAACTTGCCAAAGTTGGAACCGCTGTTACCGGAATCGCTGCAGCGCTGATTGGTGCCTGGGGAGTAGTTTGTATTGCAGCAGCTGCCGTGACTGAAGGACCAGTTACTATGGTTAAAGGCTTATTCAGCAGCTTTTAATTTAAAAGAAATTACTTCATACTCTGCAGGGTTAAAAACTAACCTGCAAGGTCATGGTTAGCCAGAGGGATTTTTTCTCTCTGGCTTTTTTCTGTTTTAATATATACGACAACAACCAGCGGCGCAGACAATCAGCGCTGCACACAAACACAGACTAACAGCTTGCGTTATCATAACTTTCAATTCAGGGAATAGTATTCATGGCAATTTTGATCAGAAACCTTTTTATCTTTCTTCTCTTTACCATTGTCGCTGCCAGCATATACGGATTCTGGCAAGTTGAAAATAAACTTCGTCATGTCAGCTACAGTGAATTCCGTCACTGCATGGAAAATCATGACCTTGTTGCAACCACTTTTAAAGGGAATAAAGTAATAGCCCAACACGCAGCTGGTGACAAATACTCAACCAATGTTCCAAACCCTGAAAAGCTTATTTCTGAGCTTCAGGA
>JAOZLM010000322.1 GCA_029934815.1 Desulfocapsa sp.
ACCCAAAGGATCTTACGATGAGCAGTCAACAGCAAACAGAACAACATCTGGCAGCCATTGATTTAGGATCCAACAGCTTTCACATGGTGGTTGCCCGTGTGGAAGATGGCCATATTCATATTCTTGATAACCTGAAAGAAATGGTACGACTGGGAGCTGGTCTTGATAAAAATGGCCGCCTGTCAGAAGAAGCACGTGACCGTGCATTGCTCTGTCTTAAACGATTTGGTGAACGAGTGACTGGTTTTCCACAAGGCAGTGTGGCAGCAGTAGGTACCAATACCCTCCGTCAGGCAAAAAATGCACGTCACTTTTTGCAGCAGGCCCGTGAAGCTTTAGGGCACCCCATTTCAGTTATTGCCGGTAAAGAAGAAGCTCGGCTCGTATATCTTGGCGTTTCCCATTCACTTGTTGATGAGGATGGCAAACGGTTTGTGATGGATATTGGTGGTGGTTCAACTGAGCTGATTATTGGAGAAAATTTCGAGCCACTCCATCTACGCAGTCTGGAAATGGGTTGTGTCAGCGTGAGCAGGGCCTTTTTTAAACATGACTGCCTGGAGAAAGAAAACTGGACAAGGGCTGGTATACACGCACATTTACTATTGCGACCGGTGAGACGTCGTTTTCAAAAAGTTGATTACCATTCAGCCACAGGAGCCTCCGGAACGATCAAGGCTGTAGGCAAAGTGGTTCATGGTCTTGGGCTTGAATCCTACGATATTACGCTGGACAGCCTGTATAAGATTCGGGAGAAAATGATTACTGCCGGTCATGTGAATGATCTGGAACTTCCCGGATTGAAGTCGGATCGCAAACCAGTTTTTGCCGGTGGTCTGGCCGTTCTGATTGCGACTTTTGAAGCACTTAAAATTGACAACATGCATGTTTCAGAAGGTGCTTTGCGTGAAGGATTGCTCTATGAACATTTAGGGCGAATTCAGAGTGAAGATACCCGTTTAAAGACTGTCAGCAGTGTACAGCATCGTTTCCAGATCAGCGAGAAACATGCGCGAAGAGTAAGTAAAAAAGCCAATCAGTTTATGACTGCCTGTGAAAAGGACTGGGATATTCGACTGGAGCATCAGGAAATACTGCACTGGGCATGCAGCCTGCATGAGATCGGTCTGGCCGTTTCTTTAAGTGGTTACCAGAAACATGGTGCGTATTTACTGGCAAATGCTGATTTGCCGGGATTTTCCTACGAAGAACAATTCTGGATGAGTCTTTTGGTTCGTTGTCACCGGAAAAAAATATCTGATAAACTGTTTGCTGATCTGCCTTATAAAGAGCAAAAAATAGCCCTGCGCCTTGTCGTATTACTGCGCCTTGCCACGCTGCTTCACCGTTCCCGTAAAGAAGAAACAGCAATTATAGAAAAAGTAATACCCGGCGAACACTGCTTAACATTACTGTTTGCCAAAGATGAACTAACAAATCATCCCCTGCAACTGGCGAGTCTCGAGCAGGAAGCAAAGTATCTGCAGAAAGTGGATTTTGATCTCAGGTTTTCTTCCTGAAATGTCACGGGAATAGCCTTATTCTCCTATAGCATTTTTTTTATTCCAAGTCGTTGGCCATTGCTGTTTATCACCTTGAAGCTTCCGCTTCCCAGCAGTCGCGGGTTCCACTTGCAATTAAAGCGAATCTCCGCACCCGGTGTTACTGTTCGCGCACGTGCTGCAGCAATCGGTATATCAATGCCTATGCCTCCATCTATTGAGATGTCATGAATATTCACCTCAATGTGTTTGCCTTCGTTTGTGAGCATAATGGCTTTTCCGCTGCTGAGTTCCCTTGGAGTGGTTCGTCGGTTAAGGGTGCAACGGGTAATGGACTGGCACTTGGAACATCGTATGTTTTTACTACGAATGTTTGGCTGTACGGGATAATTCCTTCTGGCTGCGCAGGAAGGACATTTGAACTGCATTCTGTTGTTTATAACCCGGACAATAATTTTTTTTCCCATGCTATTATATCCTCTTACGTTAAGGTGCAAGACACCTTTAAGTAGTTGATGTGAATAATATGGTACTGACTATTATGACTAAACCATAAGCTGTTTGTTTGTTTTTGGCAATAGCTTGTTGCTGTGTAAGGGGCTGTATTTATGGGTATATTTACCTAGTTCCTGTTTCTTGTGTTTGAAATTGTTAAACATTTTTTTTGAATAAATATGAAGAAAAATGACCGGAAGTGAAATGCGTAACAAAAAGATTAAAATTCTTGCCTGTGGTGGAACCATAGACAAGATTTATTTTGATGCAAAATCTGAATACGAAGTAGGCGAACCTCAGATTCTGACTATTCTTCGTGATTCCAATGTGAGCGTTGAATATGATATTGAGTCCGTTGTTCGAAAAGATAGTCTTGAAATGACGGGTGAAGATCGTGCTGAGATTCGTCGGGCTATTGAGGGCTCTGACTCAATGTGCTTTCTGATAACTCATGGAACGGACACTATGATCGAAACGGCAAAGGCCCTTTCTGGTTTCCGGGATTGTACAATTGTTCTGACGGGCTCGATGGAGCCGGCACGTTTTCGTGATACCGATGCTGTATTCAATGTCGGCTGTGCAGTTGTTGCTGTGCAGACCCTTCCGGCCGGTGTTTACGTTGTTATGAATGGTCGGGTTTTTGATCCATATAAAACACGAAAGAATGTTGGTGCCGGTCTGTTTGAAGAATTTTAAAAAATGGAAAACTTTCTTTTAGAACATGGCTTGCCTGCTCTCTTTTTCCTCAGCTTTTTGGCGGCTACCCTTCTCCCTTTAGGGTCAGAATGGCTGCTGCTCACCTTGGTTCTTCAAGGGCTTTCACCAATGCAGGTAGTTGCTGTTGCTACTATTGGAAATGTCCTGGGTGCTTTTGTAACCTATGGCATCGGAATATGGGGTTCTGACTTTTTTATGAAAAAACTGCTGAGAGTGGATGAAAAACAGTCAGCAAAAGCTATGGAAATGTTTCAGCGATACGGCACCGTTTCTCTCTTGTTTGCCTGGCTTCCTATTATTGGTGACCCCTTATGTCTGGCTGCCGGAATTCTGCGAGTCAGGCCTCTGCTCTTCCTTGTTCTTGTTTCCATTGGGAAATTTGGCCGTTATGCATTTATTGCCATGCTGATCGGCTAATATCCTGCATAGTATTAAAAATCTGTTAAAATGAGTGCAGATGTGATTGAATAAACAATAGGTTACGTAGTGGGCTATACAATAATCA
>JAOZLM010000058.1 GCA_029934815.1 Desulfocapsa sp.
ATAAACAGTCATCCCAAAATAATTAATCCCCACAATTAGAGGCGTGAGCATCAGGAAAATGGTGGCACTTGCAATAAGTATCAGTAGAAAACGGGTATCCCCTGCTCCTTTCAGAGCTGCAGTAAACATCATATAAAACACATCAAACAGAATATAAACCGCAACAAATTTAAGTAAATTCGATGCCATTTCAAGTAATTCCTGATAATTTCCTCCAGTATCTTTCACATTGATAAACAGTGCGACGATGGGTTCTGAAAAAAAGATCAGACAAGCATCTAACAACAACGTGTAAACCATAAGAACATGAATACCACTCCAGACAGCGGATCGTGCTTCCTGCGGTTTCCCTGCACCAAGTGACTGCCCCACCAGACTGCTGATTCCAAAAGAAAAACCAAGAGCCACCATAAAGGCAAGAGAACTTATCGAGATAACAATATTGGATGCCGCCAGCGGCAGGGTTCCCATACGACCCACAATCAGGATAAAAAAGGTGAAGGCGAAGACATCGAGACTGAACTGCAATGCTCCGGGAACACCATATTTCAAGATACGTTTCATTATTGTCCAGTCAATGCGACAGGTCTCCATCAGCCTGAAATCACTCCTGAAACGTTTAGAAAAAATAGGCGGTGCCAGACAAAGCACAATCACAGCCCATGAAACAACAGTTGCAATGGCAGCACCTACTATGCCAAGCTCCGGAAAGATCCATACTCCAAAAATAAGACAATAGTTGAGCGGGATATTGACCACCATCCCAAAAATATTGGCAAGCATCACAGGTCGGGTCATGCCTCTTCCGGTAAAAAATCCGGACAAGGTCTGAATAGCCACATGTAGAATCCCACCCTGACAAAGAATACTGAAATACTGCTCTTCCAGAAGCTGAATCTCTGCTCCGTGAGCAACCAGTGCAAACAGTGGTTTACTCACAAAAGCGGCTATCAGCAGGAGAATAATCCCTGAAAACAGGGTGAAAAAGATTCCCTGCCATAGAGTTGCTCCTATTTTATCGAGTCTTCCTGCCCCGGAATACTGGGCAATAAAAACGGAAATATAACTGGCAATACCACCCAAAAAAACCAGCACCAGAAAGGCTGTAACGCCTGCAGGAACAACTGCGGAAATCGCATCTACGCTGTAATGAGAGAGAAAAATCCTGTCAGTAAATTCCATGACCGTAGTTGCAGCCATGCCTGTTACCAAAGGGATGCAGATTCTGCTTACCTCACGATATCTGCTCTTTTCCCGCCAGTTTTGTAAAAGTTGTAGCATTATTATTTTCAATACTTATTTATTATAATGGGCTCGTAAAAAAGTCTGAAAGTAAGATGGGTAATAAATTCGTAACTATTCAGCATACGTCTTCAAAACTTGGGTAAACTTGGAACTGTAACTGTTCAGAAGTGCCCAGGTTCGTTCGATCTGGTCGCCGTAGTGTACGATTTTGTACATGAGGCGACCAGATCGAACGAAAATGGGTGCTTCTGAATAGTTACATAAATTCATAAACAGGGAGTGTATTTACCATGGACGCCATTGAATGTATACAAAGCAGAAGAAGTATCCGCAAATTTACCACAGAAGCCGTTCCCCAAAAAGACCTCAAAGAACTGATTGAAACAGCCCAGTGGAGTCCTTCTTATAAAAACACACAACCCTGGGAAGTCGCTATTGTTTCCGGAGCCAAAAAAGCAGAACTCTCTAAAGTTCTGGTTGGACTTCTCGAAGAAAGAGCCACTCCCACACCCGACTTTACTACCCCTGCATCATGGCCAACCGCTGAACAGGAACGCATAGATTATCTGATGAAAAAACGTAAAGAGCTTACTGGTTTAGATCTTACGGCTCCGGAAATGGTGGTAAAAGCCAAAAAAGCAAATTTTAATTTTTACTATGCGCCCCATGCCATTTACCTTTTTCAGGATGCATCCCTCAGTGAGTGGTCCATTTTTGATATGGGACTGTTTGCACAAAGTCTGATGCTTGCAGCGAACGCCAAAGGACTTGCCACTGTTCCCCAGGCTTTTGCCACAGACTACGCCAAAGAGGTTAAAGAATGTCTTGGTATTCCCGCCTCGAAACGTCTGGTTCTTGGTCTGTCTGTCGGGTATCCCGATATGGAATCTCCTGTGAATGCATATCGTACTGAACGCAGCAGTACAGATTCCATCTGTCAGTTTATGGAATAAAATTATTTTTTCACCGTATTCCGGCTCTCTTTTCTCTCAGTAGAAAAGAAAGTCGGAGAAAGCACTTTCTGCAAAAGCCGTTTTTCTCCCCCGGTATCCTATCCAGTTTTCCCTAAAAATAGACTTTTCCCATTTTTGGGAAAACACTGCTGAATCCAACAATTTATAACCACGTCAGGTATTAGTAAAAAATAGATGCAGATACAAAAGGATACGCTATTCCAATAGTTATTCCCAGCAATGGCACACTTATTGAAATGTGCATATATTACCTACAAGTTTTGTAGTCACACCAGAGAGAGCTCCTCTTTGAAGAGACAGGAAATTGTAATGGACAGGCTCCTCCAAAGATACTGATAACACAAGAGATTCTCCTTAGTGTACTGTTTTAATGAAAATAAATTTGTCTTTTCGTATTTATGAATGATACACTTAAATTTAATCTTACTGAGAAAGTACTACATTAATTCTCTATCTCACTGCCACAGAAGCATGGCAAATTGCAACCGGGAGATCCTTTTTCAACGAATTTGTTTTAAGGGAGAACAGTGATTATGGCTGAACAACTTTTTGCATCATTTATTCTTGACCGGGAGCAGGGATTGGAAATTGCCATTGCTGCAGACAGTGTTACAGAGGCAACAGCAATCACCGAGAAAATCCAGCCACTTCCTGCCAGTGTTCATTTTCTGGAAGGTATCATGCATCTGCGTGATGAAGTTATTCCCATTCTCAACATGAAAAAACGTATGGGGATCTCCGATTCCTCTGAATACGACAAAGAAGCCAAAATTGCAGTTGTTACTCTTGCAGGCCAGCTTTTTGGTCTGCTGTTTGACGATATTCAGGAAGTACTTCGGGTCGACGAATCACTTCTGATGCCCATTCAACCTGCCTTACAGTCAGAAGATTACGTTATCTCCGACCTCATTACCTTAAAAAACAGCCACCGCACCCTTGAAGTTCTCGATCTTGAAAGACTTTTTGTCGGTGAAGAGTTACTGGCCGATCATGGCGCACGGGAATCAACGACTCAGAAAGGGGAAATACGAACGTACTCCCGATATGTGATATTTTCATCCGGCAATGCTGAATATGGCGTTCCTGTTGAAAACTCACGGGAACTGACATTTTTAAGCGATATAGACGATACATTTAAAACCGGTCACCTGGAAGGAGCCCTGCAACTACGTGGTCGCACCATCCCGGTAATGAATGCCGGCACGCTGCTGCATGAGACACCCCAGGAAACAGATCTTCCGGAAACCAGCCGGATCCTTGTTATGGCCACCGATCTCATCAATTTTGGAATGATCATTGACGAGATTAAGGAAATTCTAATCGTTTGTAATGAGAAAATCCTCCTCACTCCCAAAGGAAAAGAAGACTCTGTAGCCGGAATTTATGAACCGCAGGAAGGCCGCAATATCATGCTTCTGGATGTGGTAAATCTTGTGAGTTCTCAGATGAAACTTCTTCAATCCATGGCACGAATGCGTTCGGAAGATGAAGAACAGCTGGAAGCAAGCACCGCTGAATCAAGACATTTGATTACAGAGAACTGTTATCTCATCTTCTCCATCGACAAAAATTTTGCCATTGAACTAAAAGATGTACAGGAAATTATAGAGCACAATGATCTGCTCTCACTGCCCGGTGCCACAGGATTTGACTCCAAAATCATAAACCTCCGCGGTCAGATTATTCCTGTGGTTAACCTCCGTGTCTTCTATAATTATCCGGATAAACAATCCACTGACAGTAACTCCAGGCTCATTATCTGTAGAAGTGGGGAGCAGCTTGTTGCCCTGCAGGTGGATAGCATCATAACTATTTATAAACAGGAAGAATTCCACGATACTCCCTCACTTAATCCACAACTACAGGAACGGCAGGACACCCTTGATCGCCTGATTGAATTTATTGGTGAGCAGGGCTTAGTGGAGCATGTGCTGGTTGTGAATACTGCAAACCTGATAAACAACCACCTGCAATCAACACAGACAAATGAAATAACCACAAATAATATAAAAAAATCTGACCCATTACTGGAAACTGAAGAAAGGAGATAGCTATGGCCACTGCAACAACAACGGGACAAAAATTTGACGAATCAGCATTTGAACTTTTATCTGACCCCAGCTATCTGGTAAATGATGACATGGTCATTACCTGGGCTAATGATGCTTTTTATAAAGAATTCAAGCTCAAGAAAACACAAGTACTCAATAAACTCACCTGTGAAGAATCCTGCCCATCTCAGCTCTGCGGCACCAAAGACTGTCCGATTGTAAAATCAAAACGTCTCAAAAAACAAGCAGACGGGGACGTGCTCTACACCGACAATGGCAGTGTTGTACACTGGTATAACTCAAAAGCAACACCCATAGACGGTATGGGAACACTTGTCTCAATGGGAAATATTACCAAAGAAAAAGAATTGCAGGCAAAGTTGCGTCAGATGGAAACAGATCTGAATGTCATTCCTACACCCATCATGGAGATTGATGATAAATATAACATCACTTTTATGAATCCGGCAGGGGCAGCAGTAGCCGGCAAAATGCCGGACGAGGTCATAGGAACAAAATGTTACGATCTTTTCAAAACACCGCATTGTAAAACAGAGAAATGCGCCTGTGCCCGCGCCATGAAAACTGATTCGGTAATCACTGAAACAACCATTGCACGG
Organism: Desulfocapsa sp.; assembly: GCA_029934815.1. Taxonomy (GTDB): domain Bacteria; phylum Desulfobacterota; class Desulfobulbia; order Desulfobulbales; family Desulfocapsaceae; genus Desulfocapsa. The sequence continues at coordinate 4,891 of JAOZLM010000058.1, forward strand.
CCTGCTGACGGAGTCATCATCCCGATTAAATACACCGGTGCACCCATTAAAGATGCCAAAGGAAATATCACAGGGGCACTGGAATATATTCTGGATATTACAGAAGAAGCCGCTCAGAAACATGCCGCTGATGAAAAAATCAACAATTTAAACACCATTCCCACACCAATCATGTCCATTGATACTGAATTCAATGTGACATTTATGAATCCAGCAGGTGCTGCAGTTGCTGGTATGACGCCAGATGAGGTTGTCGGTAAAAAATGCTTCGATCTTTTCAAAACACCACACTGCCAGACAGACAAATGTGCCTGTTCACAAGCAATGAAAACAGATTCTGTTATTACTGAATACACCATCGCACGGCCATCAGATGGCGTTATTATTCCGATAAAATACACCGGATCTCCCATTAAAGATGCCAAAGGAAACATCAAAGGAGCGCTCGAATATATTCTGGACAGAACGGAAGAAGCCGCACAGACACAGGCAGCAGAAGAAAAGATTAATAATCTGAACACCATCCCCACTCCCATTATGTCCATCGATACGGAATTCAACGTTACTTTTATGAATCCCGCAGGGGCTGCAGTGGCTGGATTAACACCGGATGAAGCAATAGGAAAGAAATGTTTTGATCTCTTTAAAACACCACACTGCCAGACTGACAAATGTGCCTGCTCACAGGCAATGAAAACAGATTCTGTTATCACTGAACAAACCATCGCACGGCCATCAGAAGGTGTCATTATTCCGATAAAATACACCGGATCTCCCATTAAAGATGCCAAAGGAAACATCAAAGGAGCGCTCGAATATATTCTGGACAGAACGGAAGAAGCCGCACAGACACAGGCAGCAGAAGAAAAGATTAATAATCTGAACACCATCCCCACTCCCATTATGTCCATCGATACGGAATTCAACGTTACTTTTATGAATCCCGCAGGGGCTGCAGTGGCTGGATTAACACCGGATGAAGCAATAGGAAAGAAATGTTTTGATCTCTTTAAAACACCACACTGCCAGACTGATAAATGTGCCTGTGGTCAGGCAATGAAAACCGATTCTGTTATTACCGAACACACCATTGCACGCCCCGCTGAAGGCGTTATCGTTCCCATAAAATATACCGGCTCTCCCATCAAAGATGCCAAGGGTAATATCAAAGGCGCATTGGAATATATTCTCGATGTCACAGAAGAAGCAGCACAGAAACAAGCTGCTGATGAGAAAATCAACAACCTGAACACCATTCCCACTCCCATCATGTCTATTGATACGGAATTCAACGTTACCTTTATGAATCCGGCAGGTGCAGCAGTAGCCGGATTAACACCGGATGAAGCAATAGGAAAGAAATGCTTTGATCTCTTTAAAACACCACACTGCCAGACTGACAAATGTGCCTGTGGTCAGGCAATGAAAACCGATTCTGTTATTACCGAACACACCATTGCACGCCCCGCTGAAGGCGTTATCGTTCCCATAAAATATACCGGCTCTCCCATCAAAGATGCCAAGGGTAATATCAAAGGTGCACTGGAATATATTCTGGATGTCACCGAAGAGAGACAACAGCAGCAGGATGCAAATGAGAAGATCGAGAACTTAAATGCAATCCCTACCCCAATTATGTCAGTTGATACAGAATTTAACGTAACCTTTATGAATCCTGCGGGGGCAAGTGTAGTGGGCTTCACTCCTGATGAGGTTATTGGCAAAAAATGCTATGAACTCTTCAAAACAGCCCACTGTCAGACTGAAAAATGTGCCATTGGCAGAGCCATGAAAGAAGATACTGTCATCACAGAAGAAACCATTGCCAGGCCTCAGGATGGCGTTATCATGCCCATTAAATATACCGGTGCTCCCATTAAAGATGCCAAAGGAAATATCAAGGGAGCACTTGAATTCGTGCTTAATATCACCGATGAGGCCAAACAGCGGCAGGATGCAAACGAAAAAATAGAAAATCTGAATGTTATTCCCAATCCGATCCATGCTGTCGATCTTGATTTTACTATCACCTATATCAATCCGGCAGGCGCTGCCATGGTGGGTATGAGTGTGGAAGAGGCCATGGGCAAGAAATGCTGGGATCTTTTCGATACTGATCTTTGTAATACAAAATCCTGTGGAGTTCAGCGTGCCATTAGTGACGGTTCAACAATTACAGAACAATCCACGGCCAAAATCAACGGTGTTGAAACACCTCTTAAAGTAACCAGTGTTTCCATAAAAGATGCAAAAGGTAATGTAAAAGGCGGACTTGAATATTCGGTTGATGTGACGGCTGAATCTAAAGTTGAAGCGTTAATCAACTCTGCATCTGTAGAAGTTGAAACCCTCGTCTCTGCTTCACTAGCTAAAATGGATGAAGCAAGCAGCAATATGGAAGCCATGAATCAACTAATTGAAAAGGAAGTTCAGGCACTGGATGAATCTTCAGGAACTGTTGATGCCATGCTCAATTTTGCTCAGGAAATGGTTGAACTCACAGACAAATCAAGTGATATGGCCACTAATGTCGCAAAAGAAGCCGAGCAGGGTAAAAAGGCGGGTGCCGAAGCAGAAAAGAAAATGACATCCATCAACGAATCCATGGGAAGCTCCAACGATATGGTGGCCAATCTTGTGAGTCAGCTTGAAAAAATCGGTGGGTTCGTAGATATTATTAAAGATATTGCCTCACAAACCAATCTTCTTGCTTTTAATGCCGCCATTGAGGCAGCCCGCGCAGGAGATGCAGGCCGCGGTTTTGCAGTGGTGGCCGACGAAATCAGAAAACTTGCTGAAAACTCCTCCAAATCAGCAGTTGATATTGCAAACATTGTCAAAAAAGTGGAAAGCGAATCGCAGGATACCATTACCTCCATGAAGGACGGTATGAAAATGCTGGGGGATGGCAGTGAAGTAATTCAGACAGCTCTTGAAGCCATGGATAAGATCTCATCCGGTATTGTGGATATCTCGGGCGCAGTTGATGAACTGGATAAAAAAGCTGATATTCTCAGTGGCAATGGCCAGGAAGTGAAACTACAACTTACCACCGTTGTAGACTCTTCCCAGGAGAACCAGAAGTCCACCGAGAAAGTTAATTTCTCCATCGACAGTACCATTGAAGCACTGAACAAACTGGCCTCATCCAGCAAAGAACTGGGTGATGCGGTAAACGGAATGTAAACAAAAAACAGTGTGCCGGAACCAAGTAACAATCCGGCACGCTATTGAAGGACAGCAAAACGAAAATGAGTCTCTACGGCGATACAATTTTTACCAGACGACTGGCACTTGTCAAACTAACTGAAGATGATCTTGCCACACTTGTTGAATGGAGCAAATCTAGCCAGGCGTGCGGCTCCTATCTCACCCCTGAAAATTACAATCTGGAACAGATGCGAAAGCAGCTTGCCTCTGGTACTTACTGGAGTGAAGATGAAAAACTGTTTCTGGTAAAAACAAAAGACGAGAATCAAGCCATTGGAACCGCCCACTACTGGCGGCCGTCCAGTGGAGTCAAAAGCGTCACCATAGCTCTGAAAGTAGCTCTTCCCGAAGAACGAAAAAAGGGATATGGCACCGAAATCCAAAAGTTTCTCATCATGTACGTCTTCGACAGACTCTCCATTGAGAGTATCGAAATGTACACCGATATTAACAATATTCCCCAACAACGCTGTTTAAAAAAACTTGGTTTCGACCTCAGTGAATCACTCTGCTATGACGATCTGAAAGTCAAACGAACAGGACACCTGTATCGTCTCACTGCCGAGCAATACAAAACGCACCCAATATATCAGTTTCATTATGAATAATCTCGGACTTGTTTTCGACAACAGATATCTGCACCACACTATTCCGCAATCATCCCCGGAAAACCCAAACCGTCTCCGGCACCTGTATATGCATTTGCAGCAAAAGCTGACCCAGGATTGTTTCACTCATATCACGCCCCGTGATGCAACAGATGCGGAAATACAGTCAGCTCACTCTTCTTTTTATCTTGAGCAGCTGCGTGAACATTCCATAAAAGATGATCCCTATTCTTATGATAAGGATACGTATCTTATGGAAGAATCGTTACCTGCTGCACGTCTTGCTGCCGGGGGATGTTTTTGTCTGGCTGATCGCATTATGGAGAATGATATTGATTACGGATTTGGCCTTATCCGGCCTCCAGGACACCATGCGACACCGGGCCGGGGGATGGGTTTCTGTATTTTTAATAATGTTGCTCTTACCGCCAATCATTTACGGAAAACGTATGGTCTTAAGCGAATCCTGATTATCGATTTTGATGTACACCACGCCAACGGTACGCAGGATGTTTTTTATGATGACAAAGAGGTTATGGTGCTCTCCATTCATCAAAAAGGGATGTTCCCTTTCACTGGTCTTGCTGAAGAAGTCGGTGAAAAGGAAGGAAAGGGCTACACCATCAATATTCCGGTACATCCACAGTTTGCGAATGCTGAATACACCTGCCTTCTGGGGAAAACTCTGCAAGGAGTGGTTGAGCAGTTTATGCCTCAGTTTATTCTGGTTTCCGCCGGATTTGATGCCCATATTGACGACAGCATAAGCGGTACAAATCTCACGTCCGACTGGTTTGGCACTATAACCCACATCCTGCGCAAACATGCAGCAGACAGTTGTGACGGAAAATTGCTCTACATCCTTGAAGGTGGCTACAATCCGGTAAGCCTTGAAGAATCAGTTTTTGCTGTTATGGATGCGCTGCTTCAGAAAAATTTTATCCGGCCGGGTATTTTATCTGTTCCACGAGCTGAAAAGCTATTTAATGGGCATCCAATGCGAGATTACTGGACAATATGAACAACAACAATCCACACCTTGACGAACAGAACCTGAACACCATTTTTGATGAGTGCCGTCAATGCGGAACATGCTGTAAAAAATACAAAAAAGTTCTACTCCAGGGCGATGAACCCGCCTTTATCAAGAAAATGGGCGGCAATGTGGGTGTGGATGCAACACTTAAAGAATTACGGGAAAAGCCCCTCAAACAACTCATCGAAGAACGAAAAAAGACCGGTAAAGTATATATGATCCACCCTGATGACAAGGGCTGCATATTTCTGGAATGTCGCAACGGTCTCTATCGCTGTAAAATATACAACTATCGCCCCCTTTCCTGCCGTGGGTTCCGCTGCAATCTCGCTGATGATAGTCTGCTTTCACTGTTTACGGATGATGCTATCCATTTACTGGGACAGGATCGATTTGGCTTACCGCTTCAGCAAAAATAACATCTGACTTTTATGCTGGATGATTGATATCTGAATCACTCTGGGCTCAACAGCATGAGTCCGAAAAACCAGAAACTGCTCCTCATTATCACCTCCCCCCCCTGCTGAGCCTCTTTTTAGTTCATCTTTTAGGCTAATAATCAGCGCTCATAATTTGACTTCAACCTCGTATTTTTGATAGAATAAAGAATATGATTACCACTAAAGCTCAGCAAAGAAATCATGCTATCGCTTTACATTAGCTGGTAGCAAGGGTTGCAGTGACTTGCTGAGAAACAATCCCGCA
>JAOZLM010000059.1 GCA_029934815.1 Desulfocapsa sp.
TCTTCTGTTCTTGAATCAATGGCAGAACTTGCCTCATCCAAAACGAGCAGGGAAGGATTACGGCAAAGAACCCGGCAAATTGCCAACAGCTGCTTCTCTCCGGTGGACATGGATCTGCCGCCTTCTCCAATAATTGTTTGCAAACCATCGGGGAGTTTGTCCAGAAATCCACTGAGCTGTGCCTGAACTATCAGCTCTTCAATCTCCTGTTCACTCTTGTTTGTATCCAGCCGGATATTGTTTAGCAGTGTATCTTGTAAGATCAGCATTTCCTGCATAACAACTCCGATTTCCTGTCGAAGTTTTTTTGTGTTTATTTCTGCTAATGGAGTTTCGGCAAGGCTGATTGATCCTGCGTCGGCCTGATAAAATTTAAACAGTAAATTAATAAGTGTGGATTTTCCGCTTCCGGTGGGGCCTACAATGGCAACTGTTTCTCCCTCTTGAACAGTAAAGGAGATATCCTGCAAAACTGGCTGGTTGGCGTTGTATGCAAAACTGACATTCTGGAAACAGAGATCGCCCTGTAACGAACCGTCGTCTTTTTTATTTGGCAGAGATTGTTCTTTTATTTCCACTGATTCAGTATCCAGCATGTGGAAAATTCGTTCCGCAGAAGCAAGAGCCGATTGGACAATGGAATATTTTTGTGAGAGTTCACGAAGAGGCTGAAAGAACAAGCGCATATAGGAGAGGAAGGCAACCAGTTCACCAAGAGTCAGTTGCTGCTGAATGATCTCGCCGCCACCGTACCAGAGAATAAGGGCTGTGGCCAGAGCACCCATAAGTTCTGTAAGTGGCATAAAGGTGCCAAAGAGTTTTATCTGACGAAGTGTTCTTTCAAGATAACTGTCACTTAAGCTTGCAAAATCCTGCTCCATTTTCCTACGCTGGCCAAAGATTTGTACCAGATAAATTCCTGAAACGGATTCCTGGATAAAGCTGTTGAGTTTGGCAAGTTGCTTGCGGATACTGCGGAAATGATTTCTGGCAAGTTTTGAGAAGAAGTAGGTGACTATTGCCGCAAGTGGCACAAACAGGCAGAGCAACAAGCCTAGTTTAACGTTGAGTGAGATCAGCAGAATAATAATACAGCCCATTTTTAACAGATCGTTAAACAGGGTGACCATGATGGAGGTGAACATCTCGTGCATGTTCTGAATATCATTTGTGAGACGGGTGACGAGTCTGCCCACCGGCTGCTTTGTGAAGAATTCAAGATTTAAGAAAAGCAGATGAGAAAATAACTTCTGCCTGAGATTATGCATAACAGACTGGCCAATCCACTCCAGAAGTAAAACCTGAGTAAAGGCTGCAACAAAGTTAAGACTGATAAATCCGCCATAGAAGAGGGCTATCCGGCCAAGGCCTGCCATGCGTAAATCAAATGGTTTGCTGGTATCTGTTATGTATAAATCAATTCCTTGTTGCATCAGCCATGGCAAGGCAAGTCCTGTACCTGTGACCAGAAAGGAAAGTAATACAGCGCCAAAAAATGGAATTCTGAAAGGTTTTAACAGGGTAATACTGCGCAGCCATAAGGTACGTTCCGAAAGAGTGGAGTTGTGGCCTTCTTCAAAATATCCGAAGTTACGCATCTGCTTTGCTCCCTATTGCGTCACTCAGGCTCTGGCGGTGATGGATTTCCTTGAGGAATGGATCTGTCCGGCACAAATCGTGGTAACTGCCAAGGCTGCTGATTTTTCCATCTTCAAGAACGAGCAGTCTGTCCACTTTGGAAAGCTGTTTAATTCGCTGACTAACCCATATTACGGTTTTACCACGCAAAAGAGGCAGAACAGTATCCAGAATTTTCTGTTCAGTGGCTGTGTCCACCGCTGCTAATGCATCATCGATGATCATAACAGGTCGATCACAGGCAAGGGCTCTTGCAAAAGCAATCCGCTGTCGCTGGCCACCGGAAAGATTTACGCCTTTTTCCCCGATGTGACTGTTGTAACCGTCTGCAAGATTCATTATTTCATCGTGAATAGCTGCCGCCTTTGCAGCAGTTATTATTTCTTCCCTTGTGGTATCAGGTACACCAAATGCAATGTTTTCAGCAATGGTGCTGGAAAACAGCAGTGGTTCCTGACTCACATAACTAATGTTTTGCTGGACTGATTCAGGGTTTAGCTGATTGACATCTGTGTGACCTGCAAAGAGAGTACTATCAGCAACCGGAAACATTCGAGCCAGAATCTGGCAAAGACTTGTTTTTCCACAGCCGGTCGGGCCACAGATGCCTAGAAGTTCCGGACGAATATCGAGACTAATATCGTTTAAAACCAGTCGTTCTGTTCCCGGATAGGCAAAATTCAGATTTTGACATTTGAATGTCTGCAGATCAGATCCACATTGAGTCAATCCGGTAGGGATTTTCGATTTGACTCCAAGCAATGTGGATATTCGTCGCAACGAAGTCAGTCCTCTCTGGGAAAGATTAGCCACCCAGCCAACTGCCATAATCGGCCAGATCAGCATATACAGATAGGTGACAAAGGCTACAAAATCACCCATGCTGATTACTTCTTGCATTACCAGTTGTCCGCCGTAGTAGAGAACCAGCAGCATTCCAATACTGCCAACAAGTGTGGCAATAGGGAATAGCAACCCCTGAATAATGGCAACACGTATTGACGATTGTACGTATTCCTGCCCAATATCATTAAAACGTGCCGCCTGCGATTTCTCAAGGGTATAGGCTTTCAGTAAACGAATAGCTGAGATGGATGAGCGCACAAACTCTGTCATGGAAGAAAACTGCTCCTGCACCAGATCAAACCGCTTATGTAAACGCCCGGAAAGAATACGGGTGGTAATGGCCAGAAAAGGCATGGGAGCAAGAGCCAGTAATGTAAGCTTAATATCAATGGCAAACATAAAACCAATGGCAGCAGTGGCCATGACAACGGCGTCCAGTGCTGCAACAAGGCCCATTCCACAAGCCATTTGTACTGCAGAAAGATCATTGGAGGTGTGTGCCATAATGGAACCAGTGGAATATTTCCCAAAGAATGATCCATCCATCAACATTACATGGTTAAATATTTTCTTGCGGATATCCCGTTCAAGGTGTCTGGAAAATCCGATAATCAGATATCGCCAGCAGAAACGGAGGATGGTGGCGAGTACACCAATTATACAAATAAGAATAGCCAGAAAAAGCAGATCATTTTGTTGAGCAGTACCCGCAGAAAGGGTATCCACCCCGTTCTTGAGAATTCTGGGGATGCAGAGTTGAAGAAAGTCTACTCCCAATAGAGCGATCAGGCCGCCAAGCAAGCGTAAGCGGTGTTTGTGGAAAATTGGCCAAAGCAGAGTAGAAATAATTTTTCGCCCGGCTTGTTTGTTGTGTTGGGTGTTTTTCGTCATAATTCTCTGTTTCAGGGTAGCATATAGAGAGATTGTTACAATATGAAACTTGATTACCACCGAACCTCAGCTTTGTCAGAATTCTACGATCCCGTCATTCCGGACTTGATCCGGAATCTTGTAAGAAAACAGCTTGTTCCGTAAAGATTCCGGATCAGGTAAGCGAAGACTCCGAGTCCGGAATGAAAGGCAGTGGCGGAGCTTTAATGGTGATCATGATATGGAAAGTAAATATGAATAGGCTTGCGTGGGCTTGTTGTTGCCGAGGAAGTAGTTCAATGCTGTGAAAACTTTTTTAAATCAGTTCATGCAGTAAATGGGATAGCTTTCGTAAGTCATAGGGTTTTTCTAAAGCACCTTTAAAACCGTAGTTTTCAGGATTCGTCATAATCGGATCTTCAGAATAACCGCTACTGACAAGGAGAATTGCATCCGGATATTTGGCCAGTAGTTTTTTGGCAGTCTCTTCTCCTCCCATGCCGCCTGGAATGGTGAGATCCATAATAACAAGTGCAAATGGAGTGTTTCGTTGTGCTGCTTTCTCGTACATTGCAAGCGCCTGCTCGCCACTGTCTGCTGTTTCCACAGTGTAGCCAATGGAGGGTAAAGAATATTGCATCATCTCAAGAATCATGGATTCGTCATCCATAACAAGGATGGTACCCTCTCCAAAGATAATATCTCCATTGGTCTCCTTCTGTTGTACAGCGATTTCAGCAGACGCCGGGAGGAAAATAGTAAAAACCGTTCCCTCTCCTATTTCTGATTTCACACTTATATGGCCGTTGTGTCTTGAGATAATTGAGTCGACAATGGCTAATCCCAGACCACTGCCTTTGATATTTCCCTTCTCTTTGGTGCTGAAATAAGGGTCGAAAATCTTTGCTAAGTCCTGCTTTTTAATTCCTTCTCCACGATCCTGAATGCTTACCTGTACATATTTCCCCGGGTTCAGGATGAGGGAGTCAGCATCTGCTGTGTAGTTTTTGCATCGAATACTAATGGTGCCGCCATCAGGCATGGCCTGGTCAGCGTTAAGGGTCAGATTTTGTATAACCTGTCCGATTTGCCCTTTGTCTATGGTTGCCGGCCAAAGGTCATCCGGGATATCAATTTTACAGTTCACATTGGAACCATGGAGAATAAAAAAAGCGGACTCCCGGATAACTTCATCGATGGGAGCCGTTTCTTTTAACGGACCGCCACCTTTGGAAAAAGTAAGCAGCTGGTTCGTGAGTTTGTGGGCACGTTTGGTGGCTTTTTCTGCATCAACCAGATTGTCATATATGTCGTGGTCCGGAGGCAGGGAATAGATAGCCATATTGATATTACCAAGAATGGCAGTGAGCAGATTGTTGAAATCGTGAGCGATCCCTCCGGCCAGTGTGCCAATGGCACTTCTTTGTTCAGCACGTTGCAGATTGATTTCCGTCTCAGCTCTTTTTTGTTCAGCCAGCGTTCGAAGTTCTACTTCATCATTCAGCTTCACGATTCTTTCGTCCAGGTTTTGCGCCATGCTGTTTAGGGCCTTGGATAAGATGATAAATTCATCCTCTACGTCCGTGGTATCCTGGATTCTGTACTTGTAGTCCTTTTTGATTTTGTCTGTTTCTGTAACAAAATGGTTTATGGCCTTTATGATTAATTTTCCCTGCCTGATGATGAAAATGATAAGGAGGGTGATGAGAAAAAAGGAAATATAGGCAATTACATGGAGATATTTTTTCAGCCGGTCGCGTTTGTTTTGTACAGTGCCACTGATTTTTGAGATTGTATGGGTAATTGTTTGCTGGTTGCTTTGGAGCTGGAAGATGAGTTTTCTTTTCAATTCCTCCGACTGAACAAGTCTTGAGAAGGCATTTTCAAATTTTCGTCCAAAATCGAGTAATTCTTCAGCCAGTAACCCATCCTGGGCATCCAGGGAATAGGCTTCAAAGGTATTAATGGCCTTGTAAAACATAGCTATATTATGGGAAAAATCGTTTTGTAGTGCATGAGGCTTTTGACTGTCTTTGAGAATGTAGAAATTGCGCATGATATCAGTAAGTGTGTTCTGGATGCGTACAGTTTCCTGGATAATATCCAGTTCCGGGGCAGAGGTAGTAGCGTGTTTTTCTGTTGTGATGTCTTCCGGGTATGCGTCTTCTTTAATCTGCTTTCTGGAGAGGAAATTTTTTAATGAAGCGATATGGTGTTCATGGATATATCGAACACTGCCAGTGAGTTGATCCAGGTTTTCGTTGAGTGTTTGTCTTAGTGAAACACCTACGACCTGATTTTGATGCAGTTTTTGTAAGAGTTTCGATCGTTGTTTGATTATTGCACCGGAATCTGCCCTGTGACACTGTGTGCAACTGCCATAGAGTGTCTGGTAACTTTTTTCCAACAGGTCGAATTTGACAGGATTTCCAATTGCGGAGAGTTCACCGGCAATATTGTCGATGAGTTGTTCATTTATGTTTGCAATGGTTCCATGGGTCTGATCCAGCTTGCCAGCGGCCTGATTCATATAGTAATTCAGAAGCATCAACGGAATGATAAGGGCAAGTAAAAACAGCATCAGCCGGAGTTTTGTGCGAAGACTGGTCAGCATATCAGTTTGTCACGGACCTTTCAGGTATTTCTTCCACAGAGTAGCCGGCCTTCAGCCAGTTACGCATCCCATATTTTAGCCCCCGGATATTGGTTTTGTTATACTGTGACAAAAACTGGATAAGAAAGCGGTCCCTGTTACCTGTTTCGCTGACAGCAATAATCTGGCCACTGTCTGGAAGGGAATTGATAAGAGCTTCGTTATTAATAAAATCATCAAGTTGTGCATTGATAGTGCTGCATCTGGTCTGGATCTGGTATTTGTCGGCGCTCATTTTTTTCTGTAAGGCACGGGACATTCTGAAATCAAGTATGGTCAGCAATGGTTTGTTGTCGGCATCTTTGCAGTTCTGTCGGTCTGCTGCTGCGAGCAGTTTCTGCAGCTCATCAACATCTACAAAGTTGACGTTAATCGCTGGTAAAGGAGCCGCTGCTGTGATTTCATTTCCTGCTTTAATCCAGTCCTTCATCCCGCCATTGTAGAGTGTTATATTTTCGAATCCGGATTTTTTGATGGCAACTGCCAACTTGTAGGAGATTACTCACCTGTAGCCCATTCAGTAGGGAATAATCAGTTTGTCTTTTTGCGTGCCAAGTTTTGCTGAATATTGTTTGTAGGAGCTGAGGGGGATGTTGATAGATCCTGGAATGGTGGCATGATTGTAGATCATTTTATCCAGGGCGTTGACTAAAAGAAAATCGATTTTTCCGGTTTCTCTGTCGTGTAGCATCTGCTTCATTTCAGCGGTAGTGATGATATCAAAACGCTCCAATGCGACCCCCGGAAAGGGAAGAAAAATAAGGATGGTGATAAGGAAGAGAATGGAACGTTTCATAATCAGTATTCCTGGTGCCACATTTAAAATACTTTCAATGTTACCATTATGATACCTAGAGTATACCATACGAAGAGTGAGGATTCAAAGAGAAAAACAGGCTGGATTACATCAATGTAATACTACTGAAAGGTTCTTGTAATGTTTCTATTGTATTGTGTCTTTCATATACTTGGATAGTTTTTACATTTGTAAATCATCAAGGAGTTTTAGAATGAACGAACAGATAGAAGGTTATACCTCCATTCAGGCCATTAATGAGTCTGTGGCAGCGAGTTCTGCATGGGTTAATCTCTTGCGGCAGGAAATGGCAAAAAGCATCATCGGACAGGAGCATCTTGTCGAACGTCTGCTGGTTGGTTTGTTGACTGGTGGCCATATCCTTCTGGAAGGATTGCCCGGTTTAGCAAAAACACTGGCCGTGAAAACGCTTTCCATGGCAGTTCGTACTGATTTCAGGCGCATCCAGTTTACCCCTGATATGTTACCGGCGGATATCGTGGGAACCCAGATTTATAACCCTAAAGATACCGTATTTGAGGTGAAACAGGGGCCGATTTTTGCTTCCCTTGTTCTTGCCGATGAGATTAATCGGGCGCCCGCCAAAGTGCAGTCGGCACTGCTTGAGGCCATGCAGGAAAAGCAGGTGACCATAGGTGATGAATCGTTCAAACTCCCCGATCTCTTTCTGGTGCTGGCAACACAGAATCCAATCGAACAGGAAGGCACATATCCTTTGCCGGAAGCACAAATTGATCGTTTTATGCTAAAAGTTGTGGTGGATTATCCCAGCCAGACGCAGGAGCGGATGATCCTGGACGCCGTTGACCATACAGATTCAAAAATAAACGTGAATCCGGTAATCGGACCTGATGAAATCATGGCCTCCCGCAAGGTTGTGGATTCCATTTATATGGATGATAAAATCAAAGATTATATCGTCTCACTTGTCTGCGCCACCCGTGATCCCAGATCTTTTAACCTGGATCTGCATGATTATATCGAAACCGGAGCATCTCCCCGAGCCACCATTAATCTGAAAGCTGTTTCAAAAGCACTGGCATTTCTTGCTGGGCGCGGATATGTGACACCGGATGATGTGAAATCTGCAGCCATGGATGTGATGCGGCATCGAATCCGTATCAGTTATGAGGCAGAAGCCGAGGCGGTGAGCAGTGAAGATATTATTCGTAAGATTCTTGATACTGTTCCGGTGCCGTAACAAGTGAGTATGGAAGAACAGGTAACAAAAGAGATCCTGAAAAAAGTTCGTCAGGTAGAAGTCCGAACTTCTCGTCTTGTTAACGACACTTTGGCCGGAAGCTATCAGTCTGTGTTTAAAGGGCGGGGAATGAACTTTGATGAGGTGCGTGAATATGTCGCAGGAGATGAAATCCGAACCATCGACTGGAATGTAACGGCACGTACTGGTGTTCCCCATATCAAAAAGTTCAGCGAAGAGCGTGAGCTCACTATTATGCTGATGATTGATGTTTCCGGTTCCGGGGATTTTGGCTCATCAAGCAGCTCAAAACGAGAAATCATGGCCGAGATCGGTTCGGTGCTGGCTTTTTCTGCAGTACGTAACAACGATAAGGTCGGTTTGGTTCTTTTTTCCGATTTTGTGGAACTTTATATCCCTCCCAAAAAAGGGCGGTCGCATATTTTACGCCTTATTCGGGAAATACTTTTCTTCCAGCCCAAGGGCAGAAAAACAGATCTGATCACAGCCCTTGATTTTGTAAACAGGGTAACAAAACGTAAATGTGTGGCCTTTTTGATTTCCGATTTTTGTTTACCCGGAGATTTTGATGATGCCCTTTCCCGGCTCCAGCCCAAATTACAGGTGACCAATCGTCGTCACGATCTGATCTCCATGATTATTTCAGATCCCCGTGAATTCGAGTTACCAAATGTCGGCTGGCTCACCCTGGAAGATGCGGAAAGCGGTGCACAGGTGGAACTTGATACGTCTGATCCTGCAGTTCGCAGGGGATATAAAGAGGTGGCGGCAGCAAGGGCTAAAAGTTTACATAGCACCATTCGATCTGCCGGTGTTGACCTGCTCGACCTGTCCACTGACACCTCTTATCTCCCGCCGCTGATGAATTTTTTCGGTAAGAGACAAAGGAGGATTCGTCGATGAACGAAGAAATGTTACGGGATATTCAACCACCAATACTCCTGCCGGAAGATCCGAATTATATGCTGATTGCAGCTATTGTACTGGGTTGCTGCCTGCTTTTTGCATTGCTGATCTGGTTTTTTAAATTCAAAAAGAAGAAAATAGCATTGCCGGGTGTCCATGAGGTCGCACTGGCGGAGCTGTTACAACTGCGTAAATTGATGAATCTGGAGCAGGCAGCAATATATGCAGCGAAGCTATCAGATGTATTGCGCAGTTATATCGAAAATCGTTTTCAGATTCCCAGCAGCAGGCAAACAAGCAGAGAGTTTTTCCAGAGCCTGCATAATAATCCCATCGATACTGCTATGTTGTTTGCACAACACACAGAAAGTCTGAAACAGTGCCTTGGTCAGTGTGATATGGCAAAATTTGCAAAAAGTATCCCCACCGGGCAAGATATGGAACAGATGGAAAATGCTGTACAGCAGTTTGTTGAGGCTACTAAACAAGCCGGAAAGGGAGAAAACTAGTATGCGTTTTCTTCACCCTGAATTTCTCTGGCTCCTGTCTCTTTTGCCAATCCTTGCCATACTTCGAGGCAGAAGAAGTTTTGCTCCGGCTCTTGTTTTTTCATCAACTTCCATTGCAGCTCATCTTGCCGAAGGGCGAAAAGCAGGACCTGGAAGACTACTTGCAGCTTTGCGTTTGCTGGCAATCGCCCTGCTCATTTTTGCATTTGCAAGACCACAACTGGGAAATACCACCACTGAAATTGAAGCAAGCGGTATTGATATACTCCTGGCCGTTGATGTTTCAGGCTCCATGGAAGCGCTTGATTTTTCTTTAAAAGGGAAAGCCGCCAATCGTCTTGATGTTGTAAAATCCGTTATGCACACCTTTATCGGGGAACGCCCCAATGATCGGATTGGGCTTTTGGCATTTGCCGGACGTCCCTATATGGTCAGTCCTTTAACACTGGATCACGACTGGTTAATCAAACGTCTGGATTCTTTGTCAATTGGTATGGTAGAGGACGGAACGGCCATCGGTTCCGCCATCGGCAGCGGGCTCAATCGTCTGCGTGATCGCGATGCAAAATCCCGAATAATGATCCTACTCACCGATGGAATGAATAACGCAGGAGCAATTCCACCACTGGTTGCAGCAGAAGCGGCGGAGACGCTGGGCATAAAAATCTATACAATCGGTGCCGGAACCAGAGGTGAAGCGCCAATGCCTGTAAAAGATCGTCTGGGACGTAAACGTCTGGTGCGTGTCAAGGTTGATATTGATGATAAAACCCTTACTAGTGTAGCTGAAATGACGGGTGGGCAATATTTCCGGGCAACAGATACAGAATCGCTGGAAAAAGTGTATTCAGAGATTAACACCATGGAAACCACCACCAGAAATATTAAAAAGTTTGAAAATTATCGAGAACTGTTTTCCTGGCTTGTTTTTGCTGCGTTA
>JAOZLM010000323.1 GCA_029934815.1 Desulfocapsa sp.
CTAAACGATGGGTATGATGTGGTAACCGGTTGGCGGCATGATCGTAAAGATCCCTTTATTTCCCGAAAACTTCCTTCCATGATGGCAAATAAGCTCATCTCCTGGATTACCGGTGTAGGTTTGCATGATTACGGATGTACCTTGAAAGCATTCAGGCATGAAGTAACCGATAATATACGATTATATGGCGAGATGCATCGTTTTATTCCAGCCATTGCCAGTGGTATGGGAATTTCCTTTACTGAAGTGAAGGTAAACCATCGCGCTCGTCGGTTTGGTACTTCCAAGTACGGAATTTCCCGAACAATTCGTGTGATTCTTGACCTGCTTACAGTAAAATTTATGTTGAGTTATGCAACTCGTCCACTCCATGTCTTTGGTACTGTGGGAGTTGTTTCTTCGTTTATAGGAAGCTCGATTATAGTTGTAATGTTGTTTCAACGGCAGTTTTTTGACATACCCATGGGAGATCGCCCCCTGCTGATGCTTGCAGTTCTTATGATCTTTATGGGCATTCAATTTATTACCAGTGGTTTACTGGCAGAACTCATTGTACGCACCTATCACGAATCTCAGCACAAACCAATTTACTATGTCCGTCGTCTGATTGGTGGTGCTGAAAAGGATAAAAAGTAAGCAGGAATGCAGATTGATATTGTTATTCCGAACTGGAATGGAAAAGATCTTCTGCGGGCTTGTCTCGATTCATTAAAGCAACAGGTCTTTACGGATTATTCTGTCATTGTGGTGGATAATGGTTCCAGCGACGGATCACTGGAGATGCTGCAAAGCCACTACCCTGAAGTTCTTCTTATATCCTGGCCTGAGAACAGAGGCTTTAGTGTCGCAGTGAATGCAGGTATTAAGGCAAGTACTGCTCCTCTGCTCTTTTTGTTAAATAATGATACTGAATTGCATAAAGATTGTTTACAGGAATTGGTAAACACAGCAGAAAAGCAGAAACAGGCCGATTTCTTTGCTGCTAAAATGCTGAATTTTCATGACCATACTCTGCTTGATGGTGCCGGAGATGCTTATCTACGTGGTGGCGTCGGCTACAGGCTTGGCACCATGGAAAGGGATAGTGAGTTATATTCCACTCCCGGGCAACTTTTTGGCGCCTGTGCCGGTGCAGCCGTGTACCGAAGGAGCATGCTGGAAGAAACGGGTTGTTTTGACGAAGACTTTTTTGCTTACCTTGAAGATGTGGATTTAAATCTCCGTGCCAATAGTCGTGGCAAAATATGCTGGTATGTGCCGGGTGCAAAGGTTTATCATGTGGGGAGCGCTACAACTGGATCGAAAATAAATGCTTTCACCGTTTCTTTGTCCACCAGGAATAATTTTTATATTCTGCTAAAAAATTACCCGCTCTCTCTTCTTTTGCGTTTTGTCCCGGTTATTCTTATCTATCAGTTTTTCTGGTTCTGTTTTGTGGTGAAAAAGAATCAGGTTCCTGCCTATTGCAAAGGGCTTTGGGATTTTATGGTAAATGCTCCTAAGATATATGCCAAGCGTAAACAGAATTTAGTAAAACAGACTGTTTCAAATAGCCAGCTGGCCGCAATAATGAAGAAAGCTGAAAGTTCTGTTATTGATTCAATAATGGCAAGGCGTCGTGGCAAAGGGCAGGGGAATGTACTGTTTAGCGCTTATAAAAAAATATTTCTGTAGCGAGAGAGTATGGGACCAACTGTAGCTGTCATTATTGTCAGTCATAATTCTGCACCTTACCTTGAGCAGTGTCTGCAATCTCTTTCCATGCAAAGTGAGAAGGCTACTGAAATTGTAGTGGTTGACAGTGGGTCGGATGATGTTTCCTATTTACATACCTTGAGTGAGAAGTACACGTTTCAACTCCGATTAAAGGATAATATTGGTTTTTCACGTGCCAATAATGAAGGTGTTTCCGTTCTTGCTACCAATGTTGATTATATCCTCTTTCTCAACCCCGATGTTTTCTTAACTGAGTCCTTTATTCAATCTGCTCTTAGAATCAGTGGCGAAAACCAGCAGGCTGGAATCGTCTCAGGAAAGTTACTGGGCTATAATCTGAAAGATCAAAAACCCAATGGCCGTATTGATTCTACCGGTGTGCAGCGCAGAGTGTATGGGCGTTGGATAGACAGAGGGCAGGGTGAAAAAGACCTTGGTCAGTATGATACCCCCGAAGAGATGACTGCTCTTTGCGGTGCTTTGCTGTTTTGCAGAAACGATGCCTTACAATCCTTGCAGTCACCTGTTTTTGATCCTGATTTCTTTCTCTATAAAGAGGATATTGAGCTATGTTTACGACTCCGTAAAAAAGGCTGGAACCTGCTGTATCACCCAGATCTTACGGCCTACCATTGCCGGGGGTGGCAGGGTGAGAGGGCAAGTATGTCTTATTTCTTACGAAAAACCGCTGCCAGCTCAGAAGTATTGCTTTACCGGAAACATCCTTCCCCTTATATTATCTGGGCGATGTTGAAATATTTGCTGGTCACAGTTTTTCGTTTGTAGGTATTAGTGTACATGGGAAAAATAAAAATAACAGCCATCATCCCCACTCTGAACGGAGGAGAAACCTTTCGTCATCTTCTTGCGCAGCTTGCTGTGCAAACATTGCCCATTGATGAAATTCTGGTAATCGATTCAAGTTCAAATGATAATACAGTTACCGTTGCCCGTGAGTTTGAGGCAAAGGTGATTTCCATAAAAAGAGCAGCGTTTGATCACGGTTCCACCAGAACAATGGCTGCAAGAGAAAGCAGTGGAGAGTATCTTCTCTATTTTACCCAGGACGCTGTACCAAAAGATGACAAGCTTGTTGAAACACTCCTTGCTCCTCTGCTGCAGGATGAAAATGTTGCGCTAAGTTATGGCAGACAATTGGCTAACGCTGATGCTTCCCTTTTTGCAAAGACGTTACGTTTGTTTAACTATCCTGCAAAATCTGAAATCAGAAGCTTTGCAGATAAAGAAAAAAAAGGCTTAAAAACTGTTTTTGCTTCCAATTCCTGTGCTGCATATAAGAAAAAAAATCTTGAAGAAGCGGGTTTTTTTGAAGAGGGGCTGATCTTTGGTGAAGATACCTGTGTTGCCGGAAAGCTGCTGGCAACCGGCTATAAAATTGCTTATGTGGCTGAGGCGGCTGTTTTTCATTCCCATAATTACACTATTGCTGAAGAATTTCACCGCTCCTTTGATAT
>JAOZLM010000324.1 GCA_029934815.1 Desulfocapsa sp.
TGTCATACCGGTTGTTGTGCTCGTGACAAAGCCATTGGCAATCTCTCCAAATTAAGAAAAATCGCAAATAAAACATATTCCTGATCTCTGACGCTGGTCTTTAGGGAAATTGTGGGGAAAATATAAGAATGGCCAGTGGAAATCTTAGTAATTTCACAGAACCATTAAATATTACCCTTTCCTATACATTGCAAGCGCACACCTTTGTTGATAACGGAAAACTTCATTGAGGTGTCCAAATTAATCTCTGCTTTGAGTTATTTCAGGTACTACATTAGACCCCAAAAACAGATCCTATAATTATAAACTGATAGCAGGAAGTTTTTCTCCCTCAGCCCAGCACCACCCCGCGTGCGGCTCCGGACGAAGCGTTTCATTAAGGTTAATATTGCCACGCCAAATGTGGATTTTTCCTACTTATTAAAGAACTTAGAATTACTACCGAGAATCGCTGATTTCTCAAAGTCAATATTGCTCTCCTAAGTCTTACCGCATCACAATCTAAAGTCCTCTGCAAGTACCAATCAATATATAATCATAACGATATGCTTATACGGATATCAAAGTCGTCCTTGTAACATACTTGAATTGTAAGGCTAAATATGAAACGACTATGCGTATAGTTACGAAAATACATAAATAGGTAACAATAAATTGTTATTTAGGAGTTACCTTTCCTCCTTAGTATACCAAAGCCGCAACACATAAATCCATCTATCAGCGTTCAGCGGGTAGCTTTACGCGTAATGGGGGGTGGTCATGATGTTTCAATTTCAAAAATAATTAGCAGATATTATCGGTCAATTGCGAAATGTGTCGAAGCGTTAGCTCTTGTTGACCGTTGCTATTTTTATGACAATTCGAAGACTGATGTGGATCCTGCATTGATTTTTCGAGTAAATGATGGAAGTCTAGCGAAGACTTGCCGTAATTTTGCCGAAAATGATGGAACCATGAGTAAAGCAGAGTAACGATAGAAAAATAGCAACAGTGGAGGTTTTGGATTAAGTCGTTTATTTAACTTCAGTTTTGTTCGTTGTGGCTACTCTTTCTTACTCATGGTTAACGTGGTGATTTTGGCTTTAACGCACTGAAAATCCGTGTGTCCCTGGTTCGATTCCTGGTCCCGGCACCAACTGTGGTTTAAATGGGTTAAGTCATTAATTTGGCTTAACCCATTTTGCTTTTTAGGTCTCCTCGTTCCAATCTTGTTTCCACTATTCTGGTTTTGCCTCTTACAGATTGTTGATGTTCTGCTGTATTCGTTCCAGAATCGATTCAAATGGAATTACATCTTTATAATATAAATCTGCAGTCTTCTCATATTCAACTCTATACTGTGTACGGACTTCTGGGTCACTCAATAGAAAGGCTTCATTCTTTTTTATTTCAAGCTCATCACCTGTCCGGAACCTTTTCTCCTTGTGTGCGACATAATCAGCTGTCCCTATGAACTTACGAACATCAGGATTTCCTAATAGGCAGTATATGTCATAGTAATGCCGCAGGAAATTGTTCTGAAATTCACCTGCCTTCTGTTGCGAACGAAATTTGGTAGATATTGTCTGGAGCTTTTCAACAAAAGTGTACCCTGGCCGGTAACATTTAATGCCATATGCAAGGTTGTCGGCAAATAGAATTCCTTTTGAACGAGTGGCCTTACTATAAGCCCAGGAAGAGATGTCTACTGGATCGTTGGGTTCGACGTCATCAAAACCTACTTCTAGCAGCACTCCATCCTTTACACCGTTCAATGGATCAAGCGTGTTTGGGTATTTTAATTGTATACCAATATTTCGACACCTTCCTGTTGGATCATCGTAAGCAGGGTCAATTTCAACAGTATCAATGCCTGGTATTTTGATCTCACCAGCCAACCACTCAAAATACTTCCGTCTGGATTCAATATGGGATTTTTTCGTATGATTTTTGCCACACTTGACATCCATTCCAGCAGGTGGATCAATCTGAATGTCAATATCCTCTGAAAAACGGTCTATAATGCCGTAGCCTTTTGACAGGGACGTTCCACCTTTAAGCTGAAAGCTGAATCCCTGGGACGTAAGGCCAAAAAGGCAGTGCATGATCCAGTAATCTTTCTCTATAAGCTGTGGAACGATCCCGTGCTCACCTGACACAACCTGAATGAGTTCGCCAAAATCATTTAGTTCGTGGATAAAAAGTTTAGGTTCCATGGTTCAGATTTTTCAG
Organism: Desulfocapsa sp.; assembly: GCA_029934815.1. Lineage (GTDB taxonomy): Bacteria > Desulfobacterota > Desulfobulbia > Desulfobulbales > Desulfocapsaceae > Desulfocapsa. Next base: position 2,212 of record JAOZLM010000324.1, read on the forward strand.
ATGTTTTTTTGTTGATAACTTCGCGAAACGTTTAACTGCCGACCGTAATCGTTTGGAATCCATTTCGGGCAACTTCATCTTCACACGCTTTAAAACCTCATGGCGGTCTTCAGCCAAATTTTCAAGGTTATTGAGTATATCAACCAGTAAAAACTCGGGGGTTACTTTTTTCGGATATCGAGGTTTTACACGAAAATCAAAAGTTTGCCCGCCAAGTTTAAATTTTCCATGACGTTTGTGGTTGTAAACAACTCGTAAGTTGTATAACTGAGTGGTCCCGACCCCTAGAGCATTATAATCATTTGGTGAGGTCAGTAGAAAATCATCGTCTTTCAAAAAAACACGGACCAACTTTTCCGGATTGGCAGGTACTTTCCCGAAACGGCTTTGTTTTGGGCACAGATACACTCCTTGCCGGAGTTTCGTCAGGGTGTCGTCTGAGACCAGTTGCGACAGATGACGATCAACACTTCGAGACCATTTGGTTAAATCTGCGCGTCTATAAACTTGGCCTGGACGCAAATGTTTTTTGACTTCTTCAAGTGTGCTCATTTTATGACCTCCTAAAAAGAGTATAAGTATATTTTAGTATTATGCAATAATAATTAATTAAAAAACATGCATAATATATGTCTAATATGATGTTTATATACACTATATTAGTATGCATGGATATATTTTATTGTTTTCTGTCGGGGGTGTGGGCTGCCTGTATTTAGTTCCACTCTTCATAAAGCAGGGCAGGGGGAAGATAATTCATACAGATATTTTATCTATATCAGAATAGCGATGGCCACAAATCCTATCGCAGGAAGGAAACATGAATATGGAGACGAAGAAAATAATGATTCGGTGTCATTTCTTTTGACATTTTTTTTTCTTCACGTACAATGGTAGTACCATTCAATCGTTCGATGACTGTCCAGGAGAACACATGTTTAAAAAAGTAGAACAGAACAGAGTATTTCACGGGGTTGTG
>JAOZLM010000060.1 GCA_029934815.1 Desulfocapsa sp.
AATAATCTACTGTTTTTTCTAATTGGTATCTTCCTTTTTACCATGACCAGCGGTACCACAGAGCCGGAATACTCATTTCCAGTCTCACTTGGTATTTTTACCGCTCTTTTATTCACCTTTGACCTTTTCTGTAAACGTTTCTACGCAAAAACCATACATAACGGATCAGGCCGCTACTTTGATGCCGAGAAAAGACTCACCCTGCTGGCGCTACTTTTTTATGCACTTTCGCTCTTTATTTGCGATCTCCACTATTACTTAAAACCACTTTCCTTTGACGGACTGTTTCCAGCCCTTGTGAATATCAGTGGACTCGCCTTTTTCTTTCTCTTTTTAGCTATTATGTGGCGACGGGCAAAACCTGCTTACGAAGCCATCTTTCACAGAAGCTACAGTACTTCCGGATTTCTGATTTCCAATATCAAAACCAATCTGCCCATTGTCCTGCCATGGCTTGTGCTTTCGCTTTCCTACGACCTGCTGGCACTCCTGCCTTTCCCGGGGCTTGCTGCTTTCCTCCATTCGGAAGCCGGTGAATACACTTCTTTTCTTCTCTTTTTACTGCTTATTCTTATCCTTTTCCCGCCCATTGTACGCAGACTCTGGAACTGTACTCCCTTCCCGGAAGGGCCGCTTCTTGACCATTTACAAGATTTCTTTAAACAACAAAACTTTTCCGCTAAAATCTTTCTCTGGCCGCTGTTTGAAGGCAGGGTTATCACCGCAGCGGTTATGGGCATAATCCCCGGCCTGCGCTATGTGATGATTACCCCCGCCCTTCTGGAGCACCTGACTCTTGACGAACTGGACGCTGTAATGGCGCATGAGATTGGTCATATTCGTAAAAAACACATGCTGCTGTACCTTCTTATTATTTCAGGTTTTTCCATTCTCGCCGGTTTTATTCTGGAGCCCTTTACTTTTTTCATCCTCTCCCGTGACTGCTATTACAGCCTTTTGACATTTACCGGCCTCACAGCAGAAAATATGCTCACCACAATCATGGCCGTTGTCGTATTATCGCTAATGATCCTCTACTTTCGTTTTCTCTTCGGCTATTTTATCAGAAATTTTGAACGACAGGCGGATCTGCATGTTTTTGATGCCATTGGCAGCAGCAAATCCATCATTGATGCATTTGAAAAAATAGCAATTCTCTCAGGTAATATCAGGGACCTTCCCAGCTGGCACCATTTCGGCATCGGGCAGCGGATAGATTATCTTGAAAAATGTGAAGCAGATCCTTCTGAGATACAAAGACATAACCGTAAGGTGCGACTGAGTCTGCTGGCTTATATTATTCTGGTTGGAGTTGCTGCCTTTGGGCAAAGTCTGCTTCCATCTGATACATGGAAGGTGGCTTATGAAGAGAAATATACTGAATTTATACTCGATCAGAAACTCACCAGAGAACCGGACAATGCCCTGTGGCTTGGAATTGCCGGAGATCTTATGCAGCATAAAAAAATGGAAAAAAAGGCTATTGCCGCTTATGACAAAGCCCTTGATCTGGAACCAACAAACCCTAAGCTTTTAAATAATCTGGCCTGGTTATTACTCACCAGTAATGACGTATCATTACGCAATCCCAAACGAGCTCTTGAAATGGCACGGCTTGCCGGAATGCAGGTTCCTGCCGGGCATGTTTTGGACACGCTGGCCACAGCATACTGGGCCAATGGTTTTACGGAAAAAGCTATTGAGACAGAACAGCAGGCTATTTTTGTGGATCCGGGTGAAGGAGAATATTACCGGAAGCAAATTCAAAAATTTATGAACAGTGAATATATAACGGAAGATCCTCAGGCGTAAGCAATGAAAGCACATAAACAATACCCAATTTCATTAGATGAATGCAGAAAAGCACAAAAACATGTCTACAAACATCTTGTACCCACCCAGTTAACACGATACGAAGAGCTCTCCAAAATAGTGGGCGCAGATATCCATATCAAACATGAAAACCATAATCCCACGGGCACTTTCAAGGTTCGTGGCGGCATTAACCTGATGCACCACCTGCAACAATCCGGAGTTAATGGGGTGGTTACCTTTTCCACTGGTAATCACGGATATTCACTGGCTTCCACTGCTTCATGGTTTGGAATCCATGCGACGGTGGTTGTTCCCGAAAATACCAATCCTGCCAAAAAACGAAACATACGATCAACTGGCGCAGAACTTATTGAAGCTGGTAAAACTTTTGAAGAAGCCTCCAGAGTGGTGGAAGAAATTGTTGCCGAAAAAGGCTATTACTATGTGCACCCTGCCAACGAACCGCATTTGATCAATGGAGTAGGCACAGAATTTCTGGAGATTATCGAAAAACTGCCCGATATGGACGCAATCATTTTGCCGCTTGGTGCTGGCAGTGAGGCTGCGGCGGCAGTCACTGTGCTACAAACAATTAATCCGGATATTGAGATTTATGCTGTGCAGGCTGAGCAATCTTCTGCCGCCTGTTTATCATGGAAAACAGGGAAAATACAATCGGGGCCAAACACAACATTTGCCGGTGGTTTTGCAACAGGTACCGGATATGAAATTCCTTTTAGCATTTACAAAGATGCGATCACTGATTTTATCCTGTTACCTGAATCTGAGATATACGAAGGGATTGCGCTGGCCGCCTATTATACCCAAAATTATCTTGAAGGTGCCGGAGCATCAACCATTATGGCCGCTTTACGCCTGAAAGACCGCTTGCAGGGGAAAAAAGTAGTCTTACAATACAGTGGTTGTAACGCATCATCCGAAGAAATCCAAAAAGCTTATAACCATCCTTTTTTCACAGACGGATATACAACCTCATAAAGGAAAAACTCATGCCATATTTAGGTGCCCACGAATCAGTTGCCGGAGGTCTGCATTTCGCTTTTGATCATATAAAAACTGTCGGCGGCGATGCCCTGCAAATTTTCACCAGGAATCAGCGACAATGGAATCCAAAACCGCTTTCTGAGGAAGAGCAACAACTCTTTGCCGCTGCATGGGAAAAGCAGCCCTCCCTGCCGGTGGCCTCGCACGCCTCCTATCTGATCAATCTGGCATCTGCTAAACCTGATCTTATTAAAAAATCAATCGCTGCATTTGTAGAAGAGTTGAAACGTTGCGAACTGCTGAATATTCCATTCGTTGTGATGCACCCCGGTTCTCACGGGGGTGATGGGGTGGAGACCGGCATTCAACGTTTTACAGCAAACCTTGATACCGCATTAGAGCTTGCAGACAGTGACGTTATACTGCTTCTTGAAACCACTGCCGGACAGGGAACAGGGCTTGGCAGCCGTTTTGAAGAACTGGCTGCAATTATCAACAACTCACAACATTCCGATAAACTTGGTGTCTGTGTGGATACCTGTCATATCTTTGCTGCCGGCTATGATATACGAAGTGAGGAAAGCTATCGGGAAACCATGGATACCTTTGATCGACTGGTCGGGATAGAACGTATCAAGTTTTTCCACCTCAACGACTCAAAAAAGGGACTTGGCAGCCGAGTTGATCGACACGAGCATATCGGCCAGGGTGAGATTGGGATTGAAGGATTTCGCCAGCTTTTAAATGATCCCCGTTTTGCAAAACACCCCATGACCCTGGAAACGCCAAAAGGCAAAGAGTTGAAAGAGGACCGGATGAACCTGCAAACTTTGAGATCACTACTTCTGTAATAAAATTTGAATAGTTACATTGAATGAACTGTTGGCCAATAACTTTTTTCAATTATGCATATGCAAACAATTGACTTTGTCGGGCAACAACCATATATTTATTACATCAGGAGCGTGGTGAGTACTTGGCGTCAAGGGCTTGCCTAACCTGCCTGTTGTATCTGATTCTGTTTGAGGTCTTTTCGCTTGGGAAGTGAACCCCGTAAACGGAAAGATGCAATTATTTGTTATTTATTAACAACTCAGAGCGTGAGGGAGAAATGGCCATGAAAATTGTCATTGTCGGCAGTGGTGCAATCGGGAGACTTTTTAGTGCTTTTCTGGCAAAAGGCGGTCACAAGGTCACTCTTGTTGATACTGACCAGGAAGTAGTCGATGCTTTGAATCACTCCGGCGTAGGTCTGATGGCGCCGGGTGAGTCCAATCCGGACACCATAAATATGCAACAGGTTCAGGCTGTTTCTGATCCATCAACCATTCGTGACTGTGATCTTATCCTCCTCACCGTAAAATCCCGCTCCACCCTTTCTGCAGCCCGGAGTGTTCGCCATCTTATCAACGAGTCTTCTCCTATCCTCACCTTGCAGACAGGTTTGGGCAACATCGAGATTCTTGAAAAACTGGTTCCTCCTGAACATATTATCGCTGGCTTTACCTTTATGTCGGCAACAGCTCTTGGTAGCAACCGGGTTCGTCAGGGCGGAATAGGCAAGACTTATCTCGGCGAATTAAACGGTGATTTCAGCCCAAGGCTCGCGAAGGTATGCAAAACCTTTACTGACTGCGGCCTGTTGAACCAGATGGTGCACAGGATTATAGGCAGACTCTGGTGTAAGGTGATCGTTTATTCGGCCATCAATCCGCTCTCTTCGATTCTCAGAATCCCCAATGGCAGCTTGCTTTCTCAAATGGAGTCAGTGATGCTAATGAAAAAACTGATTGACGAAGGCAAAAAAGTTGCCGATGCATCTGCCGTTGATCTGGTCTACCCGGATCTCTACGAATTGCTTTTTGACGCCTGTAAGCAGAGCAGTAATAATCTGTCTTCCATGCTCCAGGATCTGCTCAATAACCGACCCACGGAAATTGATGCCCAGAATGGAGCGATTTGCCGGATAGCCGAAGAAAATAGGATTTCCACTCCCACCCATCACACCATGGTGCAGTTGGTTAAATTACTGGAGCACTGGAAACCCAATCAGGACAGTAGGTTTTAACAAGAAGGAATTGTTTGCTGCACATAGCAGCTCGAAACAAATACGTATAAGGTGAATCAAATGGCCGAAAGGGAAAAACTGCTGATTGCTGTGGATGAGACAGAAACATCTGCGCACACCCTGCAATACGTTGCTCAAATAGCAGGCTGTATGGGAATGATGACCGTCTGCCTCCTTCATATATACCCTGAACCTCCGCCGGATTATTATATACAAGGAGGGACTCTGACAGCATATAAGGAAATCCAAAATGCCAAGGCTGAACGGGTGTTCAGCAACGGCATGGAAATCCTTACCAAGGCAGGAGTACAAAAAGAACGAATAACAACAGTAAATCGTTTTGCCGAGGGAAAAACCATCAGTGAAGAACTCCTTGAGGTCAGAAGTGAAGGAGAATTTGGCACCGTCGTAGTCGGCAAGAGAGGTGTTTCGAGAACAGAAGAGTTTCTTTTCGGCTCCATTTCCAACGCCCTTGCCCAACACAGCGTGAATTTCACAACCTGGATCGTTGGCAATGAGAATTGACTGGAATACATATCCCCCGGAGATTATCCCCAAACTGAAACAACACCGGGTCCTAAAAAGTGTTCGGCATCAGCCGAGGGTCTTTACCGACACCAGTGATTTCACCTCCATTACCTATGGCGACATTATCCATGTGGATGGCCACTATTTTATCATAGTCGGTCATACCCGTGAGGGACGTTTTGGCATTGACAGCCAGATTAAACCCTGGGTTCCCAGGGTTCAGGATCTGATGACTGGTGAAAGATTTATTATCAAGCTGGTCTTCCACGAAACTTACGAGCTGACCTTTGGATCTTTGAAGGTTACCTGCTTCAGAAGTCCGGAAAAGGAGGCCAGGGTTCTGGAACTGGTCAGTGATAATCCCTACTTTATGCACGGCAGATCCGTTCTTGATGACGTGGATAATCTGGTACGCATCCTGGATATTGTCGACGGCAGACGTCTGGACAATCACATTGCAAAATTAGGCGAAAGCCATGAAGAATATGTCGAAGAGCATCTAAAAGGGATGCTGCAACATTTCCTCACCTCCGTTGCCGCTATCCGCTTGCTCCACGACAATGGGTTGAAACATGGTGATATTCGACGGGATCATATCTTTGTTGAGCGGGGTAGTGGAACCTTTCGCTGGATTGATTTCGATTATGATTTTTATATCCCTGAACGGCCTTACGCCATGGATTTATTTGGTCTTGGCAATGTATTGCTTTTTATTCTTGGCAAACAGAATTTCAGACATACCGATGTTCTCAACCATCCGAATATGGGAGAAACTGTTATGGGGACAATCACCAACAAAGATCTCTCGCTCCTCGCTCAGGATAGAATATTCAATTTAAAAAAACTGTTCCCTTATATTCCCGATGCCTTGAATAATATCCTTCTTCATTTTTCAGTGGGATCACGGGTATTTTACAATTCTGTAGCAGAATTCCAGAACGATCTTGAAAAAGCGGTTGACACTCTTCCCTGACAACAGGATTACTCATTACTACCCAAGCCTAGCTACTACTTTCGTTCATGGTGTATTCCCTCTTCCCCGGAGATATGTGTTATGAAAAGCACCGATGAATTTGGTACTCAGGATGTTGAACAAAATCTTGCAGAGTTACATAGCAACAGTGAAACCGGACTCAGCAGTAACAACGTGCTCCAGCGTCTTGAGAAATACGGCTATAATGAAATAACGGAAAAGGAAGAGCCGCTCTGGCACCGTATTTTCCGCAGATTCTGGGGTCCGATTCCCTGGATGATTGAGATTGCTGCCATTCTTTCCGCCCTGGTGCAGAAATGGGAAGATTTTATTATCATCACCATTATGCTGCTGGTCAACGGGCTGCTTGATTTCTTCCAGGAACACCGTGCCCTGAACGCCCTGAAGGCTCTGAAAGGAAAACTGACCCTGGAATCAACAGTTTTCCGGGAGGGTTCCTACTTTGTTATTCCCGCACGGGAACTGGTTCCTGGCGATATCCTGAAACTCCGTATTGGTGATGTGATCCCGGCCGATATTCAACTACTGGACGGTGATTACCTTCTGGTCGACCAATCCTCCCTCACCGGCGAATCACTGCCTGTCACCAAGAAATGCGGGGAAATGGTTTATGCTAATACCATTATCAAACAGGGGGAGATGCTCGGCCTTGTTGTCAATACCGCTACCGCCACCCGCTTTCACTCAGTGGTTGCCCTGGTGGCGAAAGCATCCCTTGAAGAACGCAGCCATTTTCAGAAAGTGGTTATTCAGATTGGCAACTTTCTGATTATCCTCACCGTTTCCCTGGTGGTTCTTATTCTGGTTGTGGCTCTCTTCCGCCATGAAAACTTTATTGAAATTGCACGTTTTTCCCTGGTTCTGACCGTAGCTGCTATTCCCGTGGCACTACCCGCTGTACTCTCGGTCACAATGGCAGTTGGAGCCTTGAATCTTGCCCGTAAGAAGGCCATTGTCTCCCGTCTGACGGCCATAGAAGAATTAGCAGGAGTAGATGTTTTCTGCTCTGACAAAACCGGTACCCTCACAAAAAATGAAATGCAGGTTGCTGATCCTGTCTTACTCGGCGGGCATAGTGAGGAGCAGCTCCTGCGCTGTGCCCTGCTTGCCTCACGCCGGGAAAATAATGATCCCATTGAATTACCCCTCTTTCACTATGCCGCCCAAAAATTTCCAGACCTTGACTGGCAGAGTTATGAACAACTCAGTTTTGTCCCCTTTGACCCGGTAAACAAACGGACCGAAGCAGTTATCAGAAAAAATGGTAAAACCTATCAGGTACTCAAAGGTGCAGCCCAGGTGCTTCTGGAGATGACGGATCTCTCTGATAATGAAATGATTGCCATTGCCAAATCCATCGACCTGCTCGCCTCAAAGGGCTATCGGACACTGGCCATTGCCAGAAGAGCTGATGCAAAGGAAGCTCTGGAACTGATCGGTCTTATTCCTCTGATCGACCCTCCCCGAGATGATTCGGCACAGGTTATTGCTGATATGCGCAGCTATGGCGTGCAGGTGAAGATGGTGACCGGCGACAATATGGCCATTGCCAAAGAAATCGGCTCTCGACTGGGCCTAAACGGCAAATCCATGGGGGCACAACAGCTGAGCGGGAAGGCCCGGGCCGAACTGATTGAGCTCACCCAGGCTCTTTCAGCATCCATCTATCATAAACTACACCCGGAAGTCACCGCAAAAGAAGCGGGACAATTTGCGGATTCCGTTATTGAAGAGCTGCAATCCATCTACGATATAACCCTTCTCAATCAGGAATTTCTGCATACCCACGAATCGGCCATCATTGAGATGATTGAGAACACCGATATCTTTGCCGAAGTGGTGCCGGAAGACAAATACATGCTGGTTGACAGTCTGCAGAAAGCAGATCATATCGTCGGTATGACAGGTGACGGAGTCAATGACGCCCCGGCTCTCAAAAAAGCAGACTGCGGTTTCGCTGTCTCCAATGCCACCGATGCAGCACGAGCTGCAGCCGATATTATTCTTACTGCTCCCGGCCTGACAGTGATCAACCACGCCATTGAGCAGGCGAGGATAACTTTTGAACGAATGAAGAGTTATTCTATCTTCCGCATAGCAGAGACCATTCGGATTATCCTCTTTATGACATTGTCCATTGTGATCTTTAACTTTTATCCGATCACAGCCCTGATGATTATTATCCTTGCCCTGCTGAACGATATTCCCATTCTGGCCATCGCCTACGACAACACCAAAGTACAGAGGAACCCCGTGCGCTGGAACATGCCTGAGTTGCTGACCGTGGCCTCAACACTGGGTGTAGCAGGAGTACTCTCTTCTTTTCTCCTCTTTTACATCCTCATTCAGCTGAAATTTACCAACGAGATGATTCAATCGCTCATGTTTGCCAAACTGGTGATTGCCGGACACGGAACTATTTATAACACGCGCATTGATGACTGGTTCTGGAAAAAACCATACCCTTCTCAGCTACTGTTCTGGGCCACATTCTCCACCAGGATACTTGGTACCCTTATTGCAGTATACGGATTTCTTATTCCACCCATTGGCTGGACTTATGCCATGTACATGTGGGGCTATGCGATGGCATGGTTTGTATTTAACGATGTTATCAAAATGCTCACCTACCGTATATTGCGCAGTCGGGGGCTTCATGGGGAATTGGAGTAAGCTGTTATATCAAAACAACAGGATTGAAAGAACAGCACCAACAAGAACAACCCAGAGAATATTGACCTTTTTCCACAAGGCGGCAAAGGCACAAGCACCGATAAGAATGGAAAGCGGTGTCCAATGAACGGTCAGCGCAAAACGAATGGTCACGGCCAGTAACAAACCGACAAATGAAACCAACACTCCCCGTAGCACCCTCTGCACGATTGCATTATGCTGCAGCCGGTCAAAATAGGGGACAACGAGCAGAAGGATAAACAGGGAAGGGGTAAATATAGAAATTGTACCGACCACAGCGCCCGGAAGTCCGGAAAACAAATAACCGACAAAGGTCGCAGTGATGACAATGGGTCCCGGTGTGATCTGCCCCAGTGCAATACCGTCCATCAGGCTCTGGTTGTTCATCCATTGATGCACATCAACAACTTCGTGAAACATTAATGGGACTGAGGCGTAGCCACCGCCAAAGGCAAAAAAATCAATCTTCACCATCAGGAGCGAAAGGGTAAAGAGATCAGGCCGTAAAAAGTTGAGCAGGGTCAGAAAAAGAACGAATAAAAGGAAAACAACCAGGGCTGGGCGTATCATTTTCCAGGATATCTTCTTATTTGCTACGGGTGCAGCGCTTTCCAGATCAAGATAGAGTGATCGATAAAGAAATATCCCCAGAGCGCCGGAACAAAGAATAGCAATAATAGGGCTGCCCCCCAGACCAAGATAAAGAGCACTGCCTGCAACAAGTAGAATATCCTGTTTTCTTTTAATGTAACTACGGCCAAAGCTAATAGTTGCGTTAGCCATCAGGGCAATAACGATAACCTGTAGACCAGTAAACAGCGAGACAAGCTCAGGCACCCCATGAGCCTTGCTATAGAGCGCAGAAAGAATGACCATCAGAACAAAGGCTGGCAAGGTAAAGGCGACATACGCACTAACTGCTCCCCAGGGCCCTCCAGCACGCAACCCGGAGTATGCTGCGACCTGCATAGCAGTTGCTCCCGGGATAGCCTGGCAGAGAGCTACACCCTTTTTAAAAGAACCTTCTGTAACCCATTTTTTATCGCGGACAGCCATCCGTCGAATATAAGCAACCATGGCCGGACCACCGAAGGCAGTCAAGCCCAGACGTAAAAATGCGATAAAAATTGCGAGAGGTGTTGCCTGTGTTTGTTTGTTCATTATGATGACCTTTTACGTCCTGTCCTAATGCACGTGAAACCACATGCAGTACCCTTTTTCATATATATAGGCGACACTTTCCCGACAAAAGCATT
>JAOZLM010000325.1 GCA_029934815.1 Desulfocapsa sp.
GTTGTAGCACGAGCCTTAATGGCAATAAAAATATAGAGCAGAAAGGTCGCCCCAACTACTGCATACGTCCACATTTGTAAATTTGTCATATTCTGATCTCCTTAGTCTTCGCTGACGCCAAATTTTTTATCAAGCTGTCCCATACGCCAGGCGTAAAAAAAGATCAGAGCCACAAAGGTATAGATTGAACCCTGCTGGGCAAACCAGAAACCTAGTGGATAACCACCCAAAATTGTAATACTGTTCAGCTGATGGACAAACAAAATGCCCGCACCGAACGATACAGAAAACCAGACGATAAGACATCCGATAACAAGTCGGATATTCGCCTGCCAATACTTCTGCGCATCAGTCATAATTTTTTCTCCTCCATTATGGATAATGTGATGAAACTTCTCCTCTTGGCCATGGTATGTACCACAACTTTCCAATCAGTTCAACTCCTTAGCTACACAGGATCTGCGCCCTCCAGCACAACCATTCTCCTGTGCAAATAGAAATCAAAACCAAACTTGTTTTTTTTCTTTTTAATATCTGAAACTTCCGACTCTACCTGACTGAAAGATGTCCTTAAGTGTAATCAGGCCACCCTTCCGAAATTTTTTAATCAAATAGAGAAACAAATAGGCCGTTTGCAACGCATCTTCTAAGGCGTCATGGGGTTTGAATCTTGGCAAACCATACTCTTTACCCAGATCATCAAGATTGTAACTTATCTCCAGCGGGTTGTGCTCATGATAGTGCCCGAGTCGTACCCGGTTATAGCCTTGCGCCATTCGCATGGTGTCCACACCGGGATTCGACAGCGTACCACCCATGATTGTTTTGGCCGCTTTATTCAAAAAATGCATATCCAGCATCAGATGGTGCCCAACCAACAGACTCCCGTGAATATAATCCACAAATTGCGGTAAAATCTTTTCGGCAGGTTCTGCCTGTGCAAGCTGTTCCGGTGTAATGCGATGTACCAGTGTCGCCTCAGTATGTGCCATCTCTTTGGGCTGGATAAACTGGTGAAACATGGTCGACAAATCAATCTGTAGATTGGTAATTTTGACGGCACCAATAGAAATCAACTCATCTTTTTTCCTATTAAGCCCGGTAAGTTCCGTATCGACAACCACAAAACTAAAATCAGCAAGAGGTCTGCCCTGATCAAAGTTCGCAAAGAATTTTTTATTGGCCGTCAGCTTTGGATCCGGACTCCGAAACCAGCTGGCAGGACTTAGCAAATCAAGCATCAGGGCGCAGGATACATCTTATCAAGAACAGAATAGAACTTTTCAATAACGACAAAGGCTTCTTTTAGCATCCGTCTTTCAAGATCTGACAAATGTTCAGGATCAATATGATTATCTGGTAAAATACCTTTTTCTATCTGCCCCAGCTGATGGATAAGCCGCTGCTGCATCTGTAATTCGTATGCATCAGTTGCAGAATCCCACAATTCCGGAAGAAGCAATTCTCCATCGTGGAGTGCTTTCAGTCTGGCCAGGGTATTTGTTTCACTGATTCCATGTTTCAAAGACAAAACACGTGCAAAATTCACAAAAGGAGTGAGACCTTTCCGTTTTATATCCAGCCGGTGTTTATTTTTGCCGTCTTTATCCACTATAAAATTCTTAAAAAATGATAACGGAATCGGGGTCGACAGACATTGACGTGCCAGATGAAAAAGGAAGATATCCTGTTTACCTGCTTCCCTGTTCAGATGTCTTCGAAGTTCCCTTGCAAGACTATTGTCACCAAATCCTGAACGAAAATCAAAAAAGATTGTGGCATGCAGCAACTCCTGCGGATCGGGGACTGTAATCCACCGTGTGAAATATCCCTTCCACACGGAAAGCGGCTGGCACCACTTGGGATTGGTGGCCATAATTTCCCCGGGGCATAGAGGATATCCACAATTCACCAGATGGTCGATTGCTTTTGCGGCAAAGGCTTTAAAATATATTTCTGCTGCCTGCTTCTCCTCGTCATTCTTCGGATCTGCGTAGAGAATCGCATTATCCTGATCAGTCTTAAAAGTCTGTTCCCTGCGCCCTTCACTGCCCATAAGTAACCAGCAGTAGGGGACAGGTGGATCCCCAAGTTCTTTTTCCAGAAGGGTAAGCATTCGCTCCAGAATATGATCATTAAGAATGGCAATCATCTGGGTAATATTGCCGGCTTTGGCTCCTTCTTTGATCAAACCACGAATCACTTCCGGAATTTTCTGAGCCAGCTCATATAAGCCGATGATTTTCTGCTGACCACGAATTTCTTTAAACAAATAATAGGGAGAATGTCCCTGAAGCAGCATAATGTCATGGGAGGTAACAACCCCGATAATCGCCCCTCTTCTTTCTACTGCCAGGTGATGAATACCGGTGGTCATCATGTGCAGCAGGACATCAAAGCAAAGCGTCTGGGAAAGCACACTCTGTACAGGGCCTGTCATAATTTTTTCCACCGGTAGATTATAATCAAGTCCGGCAGCAACAACCTTACTACGCAAATCACGGTCAGTGATAATACCTACAACGTTTTCGGCATCATCAGGTTCATGAATAAGCAGACTCCCCACCCTGAATTCAGCCATGGTGGCAGCAGCACTTTGAATGGTGGAACTACTTGGGATTTTGCGTAAGGTTTTTACCAGATCTCCAACACGCACCGAGAAGAGATAAAGATCATCACCACTTCGTTTAGAAACCTTATGATGACGTAATTCGTTGTATGCGGTGGTAACTATCTTTTCAGAAAAACTTTTCAGATAATAATGAGCAAAGGCAGGTTGTTGTTCAACCAGTTCGAGAAAAATCTCACGGGGCAGCAGAAAACAAAAAGTATCTTCTACTGTTTCGATATTAAGGTTTGCCAGAGTCCCCCGAATAATACCAAGAGCCCCTATATATGCGCCTTCACCACGAATATCTTTCAGGGTTACTTCCCCCTGATCATCCTCAATAAAAGCTTTTACTCCACCTCGCTGTATAAGATAGAGATGGGTTATTTCCGTTTCACCCGAAGTTAACAACCGCGTGCCTTTAGGATAAAAATCCACCCGGCAATGGTTGGCAACACGGTGTAATGATTTATCGTCAAGTGCATTGAAGGGTAAAATTTCTTTAAAGAAAGAAATTGCCATTTCCGGAGCTACTTTATGGACGTCTTCGCTTGGGGACACAGTTTTTTT
>JAOZLM010000326.1 GCA_029934815.1 Desulfocapsa sp.
ATCAATATCTTCAAAATATTCTTTTGCAGTAATTGCGACAGAGGATTCAGTTGTAATATGTAAGTAAGGGAAAGAAATTGCTTTTGCAGGCAGATACTTCTTAACATCGTTTTCTAATGCACTGTTGTATGTTGATTCAATCACTGCCAGTGGATCGCCACTCTCCAACGCTGTTTTTCCATTCACCTTCACCAGACGACTTCCATGGGACCAGATACCTCGAAAGGCTTCTTCTGCATCGCTAGCAACCATCTCCTGCAAGAATGCGTCATTTAACTCTTTCTCCTGTTCAGGAGATTGTAGCACCCTGTTACGATTCAAATTACGAATAATTGTTGCAGCAAGTGCCTTTGAATTTCTGCTGTTTTTTGTGAGCACCGCAGAGTCAAGAGTGGATGCAATTTCCTTCTTAACCCGTTCAAACTCTTCTGCGCTAAAACCAAACTCCAGTGCCTGACGCAGTGTATTTTCAACAAGCGTTAAACTTTGCTGCCACTTATCGGGATCACATTTTGCGCTTAATTCACCATAGGCAAAATGTCCGAGGAACGTACCGGAATAAATACTTGCAGCAGTAAATGGAGTGTCACTTTTTTTGGCAAGTTCATCCAGCCGATGCTGCACAATCATCACTCCTACATATTTTTGTAACTCTTTTCGTTCAAAAGCAACTGAATCATTTTGAGGAGTGATATTCCAATGCGTTTCAATTCCGGTTTCGGCATATCCCATCTCAGCTTCCTGATGGAAAAAGAACTGTGCCTTATCATGCACTGCTAGTTTTCCGGGATCAGGACAGGCTGGTACCGGGCCACTTCCCTGCAAAGCTGCAAACTTTTTATGAATAAGGGGCTGCACTGTTACAGGATCGAAATCACCAACCATCACCAGAATCATATTTTCCGGACGATACCATGCATCATAATAACGTTTCATTATTGCATGATTAGCATTATTCAGGGTTTCTGGAATTCCTATAATAATTCGTTCCGGTACCCTCGTTCCCTGCATGGAAAATTCGAGTTCTTTAATGTGGGCACGATAAGCAGCAGAATCACGACTTCGTTTTTCAGCAAGGATCACTCCCCGTTCGCGTTCAATTTCTTCGGGAAGCAACAGGGCGCCTCTCGCATAATCTGCAAAAACGAGGAGTCCTTTTTCTATATCACTACTGGAGCCGTTGGGTAAAATTATGTCATATACTGTTTCATCGTAACTGGTATGTGCATTGGTATCTCCGCCAAAACTCATACCGATCGACTGAAAATAATCTATAAGTTCGCCAGGGGCAAAATGGGTGGATCCATTAAACAGCATGTGCTCAAGAAAGTGGGCAAGACCTCTCTGGTCATCATCTTCATGTAAAGATCCTGCCTGAACATTTAAAGACATGGCCACCCGATGTTTTGGTTCGCTGTTTTTCTTTAAGATATAACGAAAACCGTTATCCAGACGACCATAAACAGTGGAAGGATCCGGCTGCAGATCACTTTTCTCCTGCGGCCAGCTGGTGGATAGGCAATCAGCCATTGAAGAAAACGGAAGAAAAAGGCTTATACAAACTGCCACAAGCAAACAAGTACACTTCTTTTTGGATAACACCATTACAACCTCTGTCTCAATAGACTTATAAGAACACACAGACTATCTGTGGATGAAAAGCACTGAATATGCTACCGTAAAAAACAATACAAATACGTCAGAGAACACTACCCTACTTTCATACAGAACTGAATGCAAAACCGAGACGATTACCAAAATACTGCAACAATTTATGATTTTTTATTTTCACGAGTGCTGACAAATATTCATGAAACGATCCGAACCTGCCTAACATTCAATAAAGCAAAAAATGTAGTCGACCTCTGCTGTGGAACCGGACAGCAACTTCGGCGACTAGCCAGTCAGGATATGACACTGACCGGCGTTGATCTTTCGCAGGCCATGCTCTATCAGGCCAGAAAGAAAAGCCCTGAATCTATTCATTATCTTGAAACAGATGCCGGCAATACCGGACTTCCGACCGGGAAATTTGATGCCGCTATAATCACTTTTGCCCTCCATGAAAAACCAGCAGCAGAGCATCTTTCAATATTTAAAGAGGCATGCAGGCTGCTGACCCCGGAAGGTGTTATCCTGATTGCTGATTACTGCGAAGCTCCCGAGGAGATTTCTTCTCAGCTGATGAGTAAAGTAATATTTCAATCCGTTGAACGGCTTGCCGGAATCAACCATTATCACTGTTATAAAGACTGGATGACGAATGGTGCCGTTGAGGGATTCTTAGATACGTATAATCCTGGTAAATTAAGTCTTCTTTCAGCACATTATTTTGGCTGTGTTAAACTGCTGACTGTTTCTCAGGTACCACCAACAATCAAAACGGAAGAAAGCCCATGAATCTTTCTGGAATGACAGCCCTTGTCCCCGGAGCCTCTCGAGCGATAGGTCGTGCCATCGCAAATGAACTGGGAAAACGTAATGTAAATCTTGTTCTGCCTACTTTTGACTGGCCGGAATCCATAACTGAGATGGAAGAAGAATTTTCAGACAAAGGCTATTCTTTTCTTTCTCTGCCCGTTGACTTGCGTGCCGAAAATGCTGTGAAGGAACTGATTAAAAGCTGCAAAGAACATTTTGGCGGCTTACAAATTCTTGTCAATAATATTGAAAGAGGTGGAATGCCTGTTGTTCACGGCAGTTACGATCTCCCCCAAAACCATGAGCAATGGGATCTTGAAATCACGACTACTTTAAAAGCAAAATGGCTCCTCTTTCATCATGCTCTGCCGCTGATGCAGGAATCAGATAAGGGAGCTGTGGTTAATATCTCATCTGTTGCAGGAATTGAAGGACGCAGTGGTGCAGGAGCAGCATTTTTTAACGATGCCTACAGTGCAGCTAATCGTGCTGTCTCATCATTTACAGAAACATGGGCAAGACAGGCATCACCAGGCATACGTGTGAATGAACTTATGCTTGGGCTTATTCGTTACAGACATGGAGAAAATACGCGTGGATGGGCGACACTCAGTGAAGAGGAAAGACAGGAAATTTATGGACAGTGTTTACTAAAACGAACGGGTACTCCCGATGAGGTTGCTAAAGCGGCACTCTTTTTAATTCGGGATGCGGATTATATGACAGGCAGTGTTTTGAAGATGGATGGTGG
>JAOZLM010000327.1 GCA_029934815.1 Desulfocapsa sp.
CACGAAAGAACAAGTTCTTTCTCAGAATTTTTATCATATTGAATCGTGGAAAAAGTCTGGCCTTTTAAAAAATGCAATAGAGGCACTAACAACAAATAAGAGTACCCAAAAAGAGGTTACGGTAACATCAACTTTCAACAAAAAGTTCACTGCAAATGCTACCTTTTCACCTTTATCTCTCGAAGGTGAAACGTTTTTACTTTGTACTTTTGATGATCTTTCAGCGTATGCGAAACTAGAGAATGCATTCCGCCAAACAGCCTATGATCTAAATGAGCGGGTCAAGGATCTGAATTGCTTTTATGGAATTTCAAAACTTGTTGAAGCAGAAGATACTATTGAAGAAATATTAAAGGGAACAGTAAATCTTCTTCCTCTTTCCTGGCAACACCCTGAAATCACCTGTGCGCAAATCAAGCTAAAGGGGCGTTCATACAAGTCACGTAACTTCACAGAAACCGAATGGCTTCAATCTCAAGAAATTGTTATTTCCGGAGAACAAGTTGGGACAGTCGAGGTCTATCTTCATGAGGAAAAACCCGAAATTAATGAAAGACCCTTTCTCAAAGAAGAGAGATATTTAATTAATGCCATTGCTGAAAGGCTGGGGCATATCGTTGAAAGGAAGCAGGCCGAGAAGGATTTAAAAAAATCTAACAAGAAACTCAAAGAGAGTGAAGTGCGTTTCCGGATGCTCTATGAGAGCGCTCCCTTACCCTACCAATCACTGGACTACAATGGCCATTTCCTTGAGGTGAATCAAGCCTGGCTTAATGCTATGGGCGGTTACAACAAGGATGAAGTCATCGGTAGATCCTTTGGCGATTTTCTCCTTCCAGACTGGAAAGAACATTTTAAGCACAACTTCCCGCGCTTTAAAGATAAGGGTGAGATTCTTGGGGTCGAGTTTGAGATGATCAAAAAAGATGGCTCCTTCATTCTGGTTCACTTTAACGGAAAAATCGGCTACGACGATCATGGTAATTTTTTACAGACCCATTGCATATTTCAAGACATTACCCAGCGTAGAAAAGATGAAGAAGCACTGCGTCAAAGCAAAGAAGAATGGGAAAAAACCTTCAATTCTATTCCAGATATTATCACTTTGCAGGACAAAAAACAGCGCATTATCAAAGCCAACAAAGCTGCGTATGATTTTTTGGGAACGAATGGTGGTGATCTCGTTGGGAAATATTGTTATGAGGCTTTTCGTGGTATCACTGATCCCTGCTGTGAGTGTCCTAACCTTGAAACCATTAAAGACATAGAAAATTATTCAGAAACAGTCCAGTATGAAAACCTGGGAAAAACATTTCTTGTCTCGTCTTCTCCAATTCTGGATCAAAATAATGAGGCTCAATATTTTGTTCACGTCGCCAGAGATATTTCGGAACAAAAAAAGATTGAGGAAGAGCTTAAAGCAAGTGAACGCCGCTTCAAGGCACTACATAATGCCTCATTCGGTGGTATAGCTATTCATGACAAGGGAATTATTTTAGAATGCAATCTTGGCCTTGCTAACGTCACAGGATATGACGAGAGTGAACTTATTGGTATGGATGGTTTGCTACTTATTGCCAAAAAATCCAGAAATATCGTGAGGGAGAAGATTCTTGCTAATGACGAAAGTCCTTATGAGGCTGTCGGAGTTCGTAAAAATGGTAGTGAATACCAGCTCAGGTTAGAAGCAAGAATGATTCCGTACAGAGATAAAAATATCCGGGTTGTTGAGTTTAGAGATATCACTGTTCAGAAACAGATGGAAAGAGAACAGAAACAACTACAGACACAATTGACTCAAGCTCAGAAAATGGAAGCCATTGGCACTTTAGCAGGTGGTATTGCCCATGATTTCAACAATATGCTTTCAGCAATGCTTGGTTATAGTGAACTGGCAAGGGAACAGTTGCCTCAAAATGACACAATCAGAGAGGATCTGGATCAGGTAATCAAAGCTGGATATAGAGCCGCTGATCTTGTGAAACAAATCCTTACATTTAGTAGGCAGGGTGCAAAAGCAACGCAACCACTAAAAGTACAGCTGATTATAAAAGAAGTTCTCAAGTTGCTAAGGGCATCATTGCCAACAACTATCCAGATTCAGGAAAACATTGATGGAGACTGCACTACAATATTGGCAGATCCGACCCAGATACACCAAGTAATAATGAATCTCTGCACCAATGCTAAACACGCTATTGGAAATGAATGTGGAATCCTGAGTGTCTCATTGTCTGAAAAAGAAGTGAGTAGCACTGCTACTATCACTGAATGCCCCCTGATGACAAGTGGTAACTATCTTGACCTTGAGATTAGCGATACTGGTTGTGGCATGGATGACTTGACACGGTCAAAAATATTTGATCCGTTTTTTACTACCAAAGAAAAAGGGAAAGGAACTGGACTGGGTCTGGCTGTTGTTCATGGTATAATTGAACACCATAACGGAGCGATTACTGTTACCAGCAAACCTAAACAGGGAACCACTTTTCACATATACCTACCGGTGATTAGCGAAGAGAGTACACACGCTGAGCATAATGTAATTGAAGATATACCAAGAGGCGATGGCGAACGAGTACTGATCGTTGATGATGAGAACAGTATTACCATTTTGATGCAGCGAATATTAGATAACCTTGGTTATGCTGTAACCTCTTTTACTAGTAGCGTTGAAGCATTTGATGCATATCAAGAGAATCCAGGTAAGTTTGATTTGATCATTAGCGATATGACCATGCCGGAAATGACTGGCGTTGATTTGACTAGAAAGGTACTTCGCCTCAGCCCTGATCAAGCAATTATCCTGTGTACAGGGTTTAGTGAGGCAGTTGATGAACGGAAAGCTAAAGCATTGGGTGTTAGTGAATATATCAAGAAGCCTGTTGATAAACGTATTCTGGCTAAAGCAATCAGAAAGGCACTAAAGTGTTAATATTGCCAAATCGAAGATCTGATTTTCTAAACCTGGCCTCCAGTTGATGTTTCTACTGTTGTTATTAAGGGAGGGATGAGCATTTCCTACCTTTGTTCTACGCCATTAACCGTAAAAACTCCCAGATATCATTGTGTGTTACGTAATCGGTTAACCTTACCAACAACTTTTGTGGAACATAAAGCACCTCTCGAGTTTTTCACCTTTGCTGCTTTAAT
>JAOZLM010000328.1 GCA_029934815.1 Desulfocapsa sp.
TTGTTTTATGCAGGAAGGGGAAGAGAGATTGTGAATTTAGCCCCGCCAAGTGATGAGGGGGTGACCCAGACGCTCCCCTGATGTTCCTGCATCATCTGTTTAACGATGGCGAGCCCCAGTCCTGTGCCGTCAACTCTTCGTGTGTAGAAAGGCTCAAAGATTTTCTGTTCCTTTCCGGGGCTGATGCCCGGGCCATTATCTTCCACACTTACTTCCACCCTGTCTTCCTCTTTTATTTCTTTGGCTACTATCCGTATCTGTTCTTTTCCAATGGGGCAAAACGCCTGTGCATTTTGCAGGAGATGGTTGAATATAGTGAAGAGCTGATATTTATCAGCCCAAACATCCACCACAGAGTCGATATCCATTTCAATTTCCCAGTCCTTTGGCCAGATGGGATGCGCCTTTGCAACTTCAATCACTTCCTCAAGGCAACGCCTGAGTGAAAACCAGTCTTTCTCTGCATTATCGGGTCTGGCAAATTTTAAAAAATCGGAAACGGTATTGGAGAGACGATTTGATTCACGGAGAATTATGTTAATCAGATCTGCATTCTGTTGTTGCAGAGGGGATTGGGTGAGGCTTATTTCATTTGCAAGAACCTGGGCAGAACCGGAGATTGCGGTAAGAGGATTTCTGAAATCATGGGCTATTCCAGCACTCATACGCCCAATAGCTGCGAGCTTTTCTGCCTGCTGCATCTGTTTTTCAAGGCGTTCAACTTCACTGATATCTTTAATGGTAACAACTTTACAGTTCTGACATGTCGGATTTTCTGACTGTGTATCTTTTCCGGCTTTTTCAGGTAGCAGATATTGAAGTTGCGCATAGGAGTAACCAATTCTGATCGCTTCATCATCTTTACGCCGTAATTCTGCAGAGTGACGCATTGCCTGACTGGTGAATGTTACATTCGGGAAGAATTTATGGAAATCATGGTGCAGAAGTTCATTCAGGGGAAAACCGGTGATATTGCATGCCGCATTATTAACAGAGGAAATCCGGTTATGTTCATCAGTAGTGATAATACCTGTGTTTATGTCATCGAAAATCTGTTTATACAACAGGCTCAGTCTGTCAAAATCGCGTACGGAATCAGAAAGTGCATCTTCGGTTTTTCGTAATCGTCCTGCAAAGAGAGAGGCGAGGATGGCTGCCAGGAAAAAGGTGAGGCCATAGACGGAGAACATGTTAAGCGTTGCCATGGCATCACGAATGCTCTCAGGTAAGCTGATTCCGAGAAAGTTTGGAAACAGGTTGTAATACCCAAGGGTCAGGGCAAGGCCAAATTGCAGGGTGGATGCACCTGCTACAACAAGTCCGCCAATACGCGGCAGAATTAAACCACTGGCAATAATGGGGAAGAAGTAAAGTGGAGCAAAAAAAGAAAGGGATCCACCTGTAAGATAGACAAGGATGGAAACAAAGATCGTATCCAGTAAGTTTTGTTTAATTCCAAAGCGTCTGGGGTTTTCATTCGTTTTTAAAAGAAGCAGGCTGGAAACAATTGAAGAAATGTATACAACTATAATGAATACCAGCAGCAGATGCTGGGGGAACAGAACAACATTCACCTGAGCCCCCTGAAGGTACACGCTTACTCCAAGGATAAGCGTATATAAAACAACCCGTAGAAACAACATCCACTGGATTTGATTTACAAGTAAGCGTTCTACAGTGCTCATGTGAGCACTTGGCTGAAATTCAGGGAGCGTTGCCATGGAAGTTTTAGCCTAATTCATATTTTTTGACTTTATAGCGAAAGGATCTGAAGCTGATACGGAGCAGTTCTGCTGCCTGCATTTTTGAATTGCCACTTTTTATAAGCGCAGTATTTAAAAATACTTTCTCCGTTTCTGCCATAACCTCCTCAAGCCCTCGTTCAAAAAGTTCATCCTCATTTTCCACAATTTGAAAAGGGGATATCTGTTGCTGTCCTGGTGAGAGCTTGTCATTGCGAAAAGATGACAGGGTCAGACTTTCCGGAAGGATAATGTTGGACGCTTCAAGGGCAACGCCACGTTCGATGATGTTTTCAAGCTCTCGCACGTTACCGGGGAAATCGTACTTCATTAACACTTCCATGGCGTAGCTGGAAATTTCCTGCACTTCTTTTCCAAAAAGAGTGGAATATTTTTTTAAAAAATAGTCGACAAGAAGCGGTACATCGCCTTTTCGTTCACGTAAGGGCGGAACACGTAATGGTACAACGGCTAATCGATAGTAGAGATCTTCACGGAAGCGCCCTGCTATAATTTCTTCTTCAAGGATCTTATTAGTGGCTGCAATGATTCGTACAGATACATTTTGTGTTTTTGTGCCTCCAACAGGTTTTACTTCTCTTTCCTGGAGGACACGCAGCAGTTTTGTCTGGATAATAGGTGTGAGTTCGCCTATTTCATCAAGAAATGCTGTGCCCTTGTCTGCCAGCTGAAAAAGCCCCTGTTTGTCGCTGATGGCACCGGTAAAGGAACCCTTCACATGACCAAACAGCTCACTTTCCATAAGCTCTTCCGGAATGGCACTGCAGGTGATGGGGACAAATTCCTGATCTGTTACTTTAGAAAGGCGATGAATGGCCTGCGCCACAAGTTCTTTTCCGGTTCCTGATTCTCCGTAGATAAGCACATTGGCAGGAGTAGGGGCAATGCGTTGAATCATCTCAAAAATCTTTATTATCTCACGGCTTTCCCCTATGATTTCCGGAAAGTTTGCAGAAATAGATTTCGCTTCCGCAAGTTCAGATGATTTCGATGTGGCAGCGATGATAACCGATTTGATTTCATCGACATTAAAGGGCTTGCTGATATAATCAAATGCTCCGTTTTTCATGGCGAAAACGGCATCGTCTGGTGAGGCAAATGCAGTGATCATAACCACTGGCATGGCAGGATTTCGTTCTTTAATGTTGTTTAGCAGTTCGAGGCCAGTCATTCCATCCATCTTGATATCGCTGATGATGAGGTGGAAGGTGTGTTTTTCCAGTAGTTGCAGAGCTTCGTCACCACCTGCGGCTGTTTCCACTTCGTATCCTTCTTTTGTAAGAAGAATCTTGAGGAAATCACGCATGGAGCGCTCGTCATCAACTACAAGGATAGATGTCATGTGGAAGTTCCGGTGAGGTTCTATTGGTGGTGAAATAAACA
>JAOZLM010000329.1 GCA_029934815.1 Desulfocapsa sp.
CGGACAGGGCTCTGCGTTTTACGTTAACCCTGGGGACTTACCGCCCTGACGGTCTTCCGCAGCTACTGACGGGTCTGCTCCAAAATCTTGCCTATAAGCTTTTTCCTGCTCAGGCTTATCTTTCAGTACAGTATATTCAAACAGATCTGTTTTTGGGACAGCAATTACTCAAGTTTCAACGATAAGGATTTAAAGGAGTAACTAGTTATGGTCTTGGGGAATTATTGAATGGTAAGAAGTTCAACGTGAAGGTGTTCTCTGTCGGTCTGGCTCACACGAAAATAGCTGCCTCTGACAAACTGCATGGTAAACTCTTTGGCTTTTTTCTGTAAAACAGAAAGGGATGTTTCCATACACTCCTCTTCTGTAATTTCATTTACATGAACCAGAATTTTTTCATCATTTTCTGTGAACTGCAACAGATAGTCGGGCTGTTCAAGGAACACCAGATCGTCATAAGCATGCAAAACTGCCAAATTAACCGATTCGAGAATTTCGGTCACTGTTCCCAGGGGAGTTGTTCTCATAAAGATACACCAGTTTTTTTTTCACCCTGAAAAGCAGTTTCTTTGTTCAGGGTTATCTTAACAAGATAAAAAGAACGAATTGTTAAGGACGGTATACCTGTATTTAAGTACTTTAGCAAGTAAATTTGCACCACTAAGGTTGTTTAGGAAATATCTTCTGGAAATCCGGTATGATGGATTTCCGAGCTGTACAGATTCGCTGCAGCCAGGGTTAGAGCAATAACTGAGGGGCCAATTATTAATCCCCAAAAGCCAAAGCTTGCAATACCTGCCAGGATGGATAGCAGGATAAGAACCTCATTCATGGTGTATTCGAAGCCAAATAGTTTTTTCAGGTAGCCGATAAAGACAAGACGTAAGATATTGTCTATGAAAAAGCCCATAACTCCCCAGACAACTATCAAAATAATGCCGACATTGATGTAATTTCCGGCAACCAGCTCAAGGGCAATCACTGGAATATAAACAAGTGCTGCGCCCACGATTGGAATAACAGAACAAAAGCCAGACAATACACCAAGATAAAAAGCATCGTAATTTCCAACATACATCATCAGAATGCCAAATGTTAATCCCTGAGCCAGCATATTAAAAAGGGTGCCATAAAATACTACAGATACGGTACCGGTACATTCCCTATACAAATATTGCTCATGCTCAAAAGAAGTGGGCATCACACGTGCTGTGAAAGCCAGGATTGTTTTTCCATTCAGGTTAAACAGAAAATAAAAAATCATAATCCAGCAAATCTGAACCACTAAACCTCCGGCACCTGAAGCAACTCCATTGACTGTTTTATAAATGGCCTCCATGGAGACCCCTTTTAAAAGAGAAAACCCTTCCGTTTTTATAGATTCGAGAAATTTATGAAGGACAGGAATAGAATCTGTGTAAGCCACTATGTTATTCACCATCTGCATGGTCACATCTTTTAGATGTTCTACATCTACACCGGACACCTGATTATACGTTTCTGATACAAAATAAACCATTGGTGCAAAAAGAAGACAGAGAAAAAACAGAGTAAGAATGGTGGCGCTGAGAAAAGAGCTCTTTTTTTGAATAAATGTAGGGAATTTAGGCTTTTTAAAAAGACTATCGAGAGCGATATAGCTATGACTGGTACAAAGGGAAAGCACAGCAGCTACAAGGATATAATGCAGATAAGATGAAAAAATATAGAGTGAGGCGGCAAGTAGAGACAGGGTAAGATAGGAAAGAAATCGAACACCTTCATCTGCTGTATTATTCATTTTTATTCCACTTTAAATTCTCTGGTTAACAAGTCAGTAACAGCTGTTGAACAGTCTTTATTTTTATATAGAATCTGATAGACCTGTTCAAGGATTGGCATATCCACACCCATTCTCTGCATAAGATCATGGACAGATTTTGTGGTTTTTACACCTTCTGCCACCATTTGCATCTCTTCAAGTATTTGCGGAAGTTTTTTTCCTTCACCGAGTTTTAACCCCACACTGCGGTTTCTACTCAGATCTCCGGTACAGGTAAGAACCAGATCACCAAGCCCGGAAAGGCCGGAAAAAGTTGCCGGATCAGCGCCCATAGCCACGCCCATACGGGTTATTTCGGCAAGCCCTCGAGTGATCAAAGCGGCTCTGCTGTTTAAACCATATCCTAAACCATCACTTATACCAGCAGCGATGGCCACTATATTTTTTAAGGCAGCACTTATTTCAAGACCAATCAGATCCCGGGCAGCATAGACACGGAAAAGTTTAGTACCAAAAATATTTTGTAACTTTAGTGCATCTTCTATATCTGAACAACCGATGGTTACTGCAGTTGGCAGGCCTTGAGCAACTTCTTTGGCAAAAGAAGGACCTGAGAGAACGGAGAGAACAATACTTTCTTTCTTGGGATTGGTATCCAAAACATCTTCCATAACCTGGGTCATGGTCATAAGCGAATTATTTTCAATACCTTTGACAGCTGAAACAATTCGTACACCGTCTTGCAGATATGGTTGCAGTTGTTCAAAAACAGCACGGTATCCATGGGAAGGAACCACCATACAGATTACTTCGCTATTTGTTACTGCTTCTGAGAGGTCAGATGTTATTTCAAGCGCAGGAGAAAAGGGAAATCCCGGTAAATACTTTTGGTTTTCCCTATCCTTTGCAAGAGCTGCCTGATGCTCTTCGTTGTGCCCCCAAAGAACAGTGGGGACACCTTTTCCGGAAAGAACCATGGCAATTGCTGTTCCCCAGGAACCGGATCCTATAACAGCAACTTTTCCTGCTTTTTCCTGACTCATTATTCGTCTGTTGTTTGTTCTTCTTCTTGTCCTTCTTCGTCTTCCGATTCATCCTCAGGTTCCACAATATCCATGGCGACTACCTGTTCATTATCAGCAAGTTTGATAAGTCCAACACCCTGTGTTGTACGGCCAATCACCCGTACATTACCCATGGGCATACGAATCATTTTACCGGAATTGGCGATAAGCATAACTTCAGATTCATCATCAACCTGCATGCCACCCACCACTTTTCCGTTACGTTCACTGGCTTTAATGGCCATAATTCCTAAACCGCCACGCCTCTGGATACGATAATCTGCAACAGGACTTCGTTTTCCGTATCCATTTTCAGTAA
>JAOZLM010000330.1 GCA_029934815.1 Desulfocapsa sp.
AATTATTCTACGATTCCAAGAATATCGTCTTCACGCATGATAAGGAAATCCTCACCATCAAGTTTCACATCAGTTCCGCCATATTTGGAGAAAAGTACACGATCTCCCTCTTTTACTTCAAGAGCAACACGCTCACCGTTATCTGCGGTTTTACCAGGACCTACGGCTACAACTTCACCTTCGGCAGGCTTTTCTTTAGCACTGTCTGGAATGATGATACCACCAGCGGTCTTTTCTTCTTCTGCAAGTCTTTTGACCAAAAGGCGGTCATTTAATGGACGAATTTTCATTTTTCTTGTCTCCTGTAAAAAATAAAAAAATATTTTGATTACAAAGGTCAGGAAACCTCCTAACCAAGAATTAATAAACCGGCAATTTTGCCGATTGTGAGTTTGTTCAAACTGAGCGAAACTATAGGATTGGATTTTTGAAAATCAAGGGGCGAATACCAAATAAATGCTATTCGCCCCAAAGTTTTGATCTTCTGTTGTTTTAATGCGTTATTCAGCCGACACGTATGGTCCACTTGAAAGGATCTTCCTGTTTTCCGTATTGAATGCCTTGTAACTCATCAAAAAGTCTTTGGGAGAGCTCACCGGCATTGCCGCCTGCAACGGTATATTTTTTATCCCGGTAGCAGAGCTCGCCAACGGGTGAAATTACGGCAGCGGTTCCGGTGCCAAAAACCTCTTTTAAGCTGCCATCTTCACTGGCAGTGAGTACTTCATCAATTGAGATCATTCGTTCAACTACATTTATGCCCCAGCTTTTTGTCAGCTGGATTACAGAATCACGGGTGATTCCGGCGAGAATGGATCCGTTAAGAGGCGGAGTGATTAAATCATCACCAATTTTGATGAAAATATTAGAGGTTCCAACTTCTTCTATATATTTGCGTTCGCAGGCATCGAGCCACAGTACTTGCGTATACCCGGCCTTATTAGCCTCTTCAGCAGCCATAATTGATGCTGCATAATTTCCGGCTGTTTTGGCAGTCCCGACGCCCCCTTTTACCGCACGTACATACTTATCCGTTACCCAGATTTTTGTGGGGTTAAATCCTTCGGGATAATAGGTGCCCACAGGTGATAAAATCATATAAAAATAATATTCCCTGGAAGGTCGAACGCCAAGGACTGGTTCCACAGCAATCATGGTCGGACGAACATAAAGAGTGGCTCCAGGTGTTTTGGGAACCCAGCTTTTATCAAGATAGACAAGTGCCTTCATGGCCTTTAATACCTGATCAACAGGAATACGCGGCATACACATACGAAGGGCAGAAACATTCATACGCTCGAAGTTATCTTCCGGACGAAACATAAAAACCTGGCCATCATCACCGCTATACGCCTTCAATCCTTCAAAAATCGCCTGTCCGTAATGAAGAGCCATGGCCGCCGGATCAAGGCTGAAGTTTTTGTAAGGACCGATCTCGGCATCGTGCCATCCTTTTTCCCGGTTCCATTTCATCAGGAACATGTGATCGGTAAAAAAATTGCCAAAACCAAGCTTATCCTGATCCGGTTTGTCCTTCAACTGACCGGAATCGCATTTACAAACAGATATATCCAAATCTCTAAACATAAGGTGCCTCTTTTGCGGTCGCAGGTTGATTTTACTTTCGTTCAACCGCTGTCCACTATATAGTAATTTAAATTATTTTTTCGGGTAACGTGATCATCTGAAAAAGACTTTGTTTGCCGCCATTCCAGACCAGATCCGGAATGACGCTATGCAGCTTTTAAGTTATTGCAGATTCATCAATCGTGAAGGACATAAAGGTACTCAACTCCGTGAAAATTGCAACTATTTCCTGTCATCTTACAGGCGGCAAGCCCTCTAGGCACACAACATGAGCGATAAGAACATGATGGTAGCAAGCACGGAAGACAAACCAAATTCAATGCGAATCTGGTATTTTCTGCTTATCTTTCTTATTTCCATTTTCTTCCTTGGCCACATCCTCTGGCCTTTCTGGTCGATACTGGTGCTTTCCTTTCTGCTCACGAATATTTTCAGGCCGCTCTATAAACTTATGGCGACAAAGATGTCTGAAAAGCTTGCTTCCATTCTCACCTGTCTGCTTATTATCCTTATCGTTTTTATTCCCCTGCTCTTTTTTGTGGGTGCACTCTCTAATGAGGCATTAGGTCTTTACCACTGGGGCCGCAACACCCAGGTGGGGATGAAATTCCAGCTCTTTATTCAGGACAGCCCCATGGTTGTTCAATTGCAGGAATATATGAAAGGTTTTGGATTTGAGTTTGAATTTAAACCTGCACAGGTTACGGCAGTGTTCTCTTACCTTGCCAAGGTGGCCGGGCTCTTTTTCTACAATCAGGCCAGCGCCTGGGCTGCCAATATCCTGCAATTTTTGTTTCTCTTTTTTATGATGATCCTGACGATTTTCTTTCTGCTGATCGACCAGGACAAACTCATTAAATTTATTATTGCCGTTTCTCCACTGCCCGATGATGAAGACCGTCTGCTTCTCGAAAAATTTGCAGAAATATCAAATGCCATTCTCAAAGGAAATGGTATCTGTGGTTTGATTCAGGGAATTCTCGGTGGAGCAATGTTTGCAATTCTTGGTCTCAATTCTCCCCTTCTCTGGGGTGCTATCATGGCTATCCTCGCCTTTCTTCCCATTTTTGGCGTTGGACTGGTGATGGTTCCGGCTGCTGCAATTCTGATGTTCAGTGACCGGCTTGCCGAAGGAATTTTTCTCTTTATCTTTTATCTTGGGCTCTCCTTTTCCATGGAATATATGATCAAGCCAAAGATGGTGGGTGACCAGGTACAGATGCATACCCTACTTGTCTTTTTAGCTATACTTGGCGGATTAAGTGTTTATGGTGTTTTAGGTATTATTTACGGGCCCCTGATTGTTACGGCCTTCTTAACTCTTACAGAAATCTACTTTGCCAAATATGATGCCCATGTCCAGCAAATGTAAAGCAACTACTGCTCCTGCCATCTCCTTATTAGTTATTACTGAATCGTTAGATAAGTTCACAACTCTGCTCCAGTCCGGGATTTTTATTCATGTGCAACAGGGGGAAAGCATTGGCGGTCTGCTTGACTCACTTCCCGGATTTTCTGAAAAATATATCGGCGAGCGTGT
>JAOZLM010000061.1 GCA_029934815.1 Desulfocapsa sp.
CATGATTAAATATTACCTGTAAATGAAATTTTGGCATAATAAACTGCAAGGGACCGATGGGCAGCACATGCGGCATACTCTTGCCTGATCCGAATATTGCTTATGCTTCTGCTTCACTGAGCAAAAATGTTTCAACAATCCTAGAGACATCCCCTTCCCGACCAATAAAAAAGTGATCACAATCTGAAATCTGCTGTTTAATTATCGAACTATTCAAACGTACTTTCTCAGTGGCCAGGAGAGCATCATTTTCTGCAAATACAAATAAGGCAATAGAGGAAAGCTGAGCTAAGCCTTTAAAATCGTGTTCTGCAAGCGGAGGTGTTATGGCCGTGAGACTAAGAGCTGATTCAGAAAGAGCAGAGAGTGCGATGTAACTACCAAAGGAGTATCCAAGCAGGTGGCAATCAGTGAATAACCGTTTACTCCATTCTATCACCTGCTCCGTATCAGAAACAATGCATGAAAAGTCTCCACTCTCGTCCAATTTGTTCCAATATTCAAAAAGAGGGAGGTCAGGTTCTGCTTTAAAACTTTTCCCCACTCCTCGATAATTAAACGAAAGAACCGGGAAATGACTACTCAGGACATCTGCAAGACTTGTGATAACGTTGTTATCCATATTGCCAGCAAGAAGTGGATGGGGAGGACAAAGAATCACACCCGGTTTGCCATTATTTTCTTCCTTGTAACGTAATCGTCCCTCAAGCATTCCTGCTGAGCAAGGGATTTTGAAATCCTGGCAAAAACAGTCTGTCACCTTAGTATACCCCTGTGCTGCTGTTTTTTTGATAGGATAATCCTTCTATCTGAGACAGGCATTGTTCGCCATCAAACTCTTCTCGTATTGCAGTATCTCGTTCGAGCATATTGATGAGCAGGAACGATTTGTCAAAACGATGAAACAGCACTCGACCCCGTTTTCCGATTTCGACAGTTTCCGTCATTCGGGGTTTTTCTGTTTCTTTCTTCGGAAGAGGGATAAGTTTTAGATGGAGAGCCGGATCACAAACAAAGAAACGTGAACTCACTTCCGGCTTCTGTACTTTTTCAAAAGCGACCCCAAAAAGACTGTTTCCGTAGCCTGGGATAATCACTGCCGCCGGAAACAACTCGGTAAGTTTTCTGCTGGTTTCATTATCCTGTGCCATTCCCCCCGTATGAATTCCTCTGATCTGCTGCCGCTGTGCTGTACTCATTTTTTCGGCGAGCCCAAGGAGTAAGGGCGGAGTAGTGAAAAGAACGCTGATACTCTGCTGCTTAATTATATTTATAGCCTGATTAAAGAGATGATCCGTATACAGAAGATGTCCAATGGAACCTGCCTGTTGCTGTTTAATCCAACGCACATCACAATCAATTGAAAAAGGTTCGAGACTTTCACATCCCCTGGCAAAGGCTCTTGCTGCCTGAGCAATTACATGGGGGCCGGACGGACCGATAAAAAGCCAGCGTCCTGCTTTGGGAAAGTTGAAGCGGGCTGCCGTTTGCAGCCAGGGATCGACAAATGCTGTTTGAAATTCTTCAGGGAGATACACTCTGCGACAGGGATCTCCCGTGGTGCCACCGGTTTCTGAAAGAATCATTTCGCTTTGACGATGCAGGAGTGAAGCTGGAATAAAATCTTCTATGGGACGAGTTCGTAATTTATCAACATCCATTGCACCCAGTTGAAAAAGATCAGCTGCTTTTTGAAAATCAGAACGTTTGAGACCTTTCTTTTCCAGTACATCGAGCCAATATGGCGTTCCTTCCTCTTTGTCAAAATGTAAATCCAGAATAGAGTCAAACATGTTTTTCACCTCCAAGCAGCAAGACAGGTAATACAAAAAAATCACAGAGCAGAGCCATCCACAAAGCAAGGCTGATTAACAGCCCAAAATGACCAAGTGGAATAAAGGGAGATGCCAGAAAAGCAAGAAAACCAGTACCTGTGACCAGTGTTGTGGTGATAATTGGCGATCCTACTTCTTTGAACACACAATCCAATCGCTGGCTGGCAGACATCGTTTTGGGTTGATTCTGGTATCCGTAAAGCATGTGAATTGTATCATCAACCACAATACCGAAAATAATAGAGGCAACAGTCATAGTGGCCACAGAAAGTGGAATATTAACCCACCCCATGACGGCCACTACAAAAACCACCGGAAGCAGATTGGGTACCATTGCAATCAGTCCTATTTTTAAAGACCTCAAAAGTATTCCGATAAGCAGAGAGATAGAGAGAAAGGCAAGACTGAAACTCTTGAGCATGGAAGAAAACAACTGTTTTTGTCCACTGGTATATAACGGGACTGAGCCTGTTACATAGTGCATTGCAGATGCCGCTACATTATTTTGAAAAAATGCTTCGATATTATCTGCAATAGCCAGTGTTTCTTCAGAAGAGATGGTTCGAATAAGAATTGTTAATCGCTCTACCTTGAGATTTGGCAGATAGAACTCAGGAATAAGCATTTTCGCAGCAAGGGAAACAACCTGGGTTGTTTGATTATCCATGCTCAGGATAAAATGGGTAATCTCTTTATACTCAGCCGCCAGTTGTTTCAAATGGGGGGCTAAATCATCCCGTGATAACTCACGAGTAAAAAAATCTACCTCTATGGGTGTGAGACCAATCCCAGCATCTTCAATGTTTTGATAATTTGTTCGTACAGTAGAATTATCAGTAAAAAACTCCAGGATTAAAGAACCCTTCTGCAAACGTCCAATACCAACAACGGCAAGTATCAGGGTGAGGGCTAATGTAATAAGAATTTTACTTCTATTTCGGGATATGAAATCACTTGTATGCTGCGGCAGGACAATTTTTCTCGAAAACTGCATTGGTTTCACAAAAACAGGAACAAGAATAAACGTTATTCCAAGAGACAATAACGTACCAACTGCTCCCCAAAACCCGAGTTGCTGTACAGGACCATAAGAGGAAAACAACAGTGAAGCAAAACCTAAAGCAGTTGTTAATCCTGAAAGAATACAAGGTGGTGCAACACGGGAGAAGAGGCTGGCAGCAGTCTCTTTTGCGTCCCATTGTTTTATACAAAAGTGAATAGCATGCGCCATACCAAGGATTAACGTCAAAGGAGGTAAGGCCAGTAAGACCATATTCATTTTCACCCCGGAGAATCCCATAATGCCAACCAGCAATACAGCAGGAATTAAGCCACAACTTAGAATAAGAATAGTGGCCGAACGACAGAGCAGAAAAACAACAATGGTGACGACAAGTAGAACAACAGGAAAAAGAACAGTGGTGGCCATACCTGACAGGTTATCCAGCTCTTTTGTCAGATACCAGACCCCACCCAGATAATAGGAGTCTATTT
Source organism: Desulfocapsa sp. (assembly GCA_029934815.1). Classification (GTDB taxonomy): domain Bacteria; phylum Desulfobacterota; class Desulfobulbia; order Desulfobulbales; family Desulfocapsaceae; genus Desulfocapsa. Next base: position 3,330 of record JAOZLM010000061.1, read on the forward strand.
TATATGACTGCAGGACGGGCTCTACCTGATCAAGTATTCCTGCAAGTTGTGACTGACTGGCATCAGGAATGGGCACAATATTGAACAGAGTGGCCTTTTCCCCCTGCACTGTATCCACAAGAGTAGCCTGACATGAACCAATGGCTGATAAATTAGTAAAAGAAGTATTGATCTTCGACATCTGCGCCCAGGCAATCTGCTCAGGTATCAGGATAATCAACGGATCAGTAAGCTGGGTACGATCAAGAAATTGCTGATAGGCCAGCCATTCGGGTGAATCTGTTGTCTGCCAGACCGGCAGCGAATTATCTACCTGACTTTTGGAGGCACCCAGGCCGCCAAGTACCAGAAGTAAAGCCATTAAAATCAGTACGGCCTTTCGGTGCGTACGTATATTTATGGCGAAAGATGTAAGCAATGGCGCATTCATGCTATTTCTTTACGAAAGAGAATGCCCAGGATCCTATGAATTTAAGACCTGAATTACCCACTGCATGATTCACCCTGTTTTTCACAAGATCTTTTGGTCCCTGTTTTAAAATATCTTCAAGGGATTCAAGAAAATAAGCAATCTGTTGTTCTGTTATAATCAAAGGTGGATACACCCGAAGGACTGCCCGGTTATTTAACATTAGAGTTCCAAGCACGCCATGCTGTTTAAGCAGTGCAGCGGCAACCATTCCCGGCAGGTGTTCACGTAATACGGATTTTAAACCGGGGAGTTTTAAAGGAAGATATTTTGCCTGATCGATAACATCCACATTAAATTCGATACCCACCATCAAACCTTTTCCCCTAACGCCTTTTATCCATTCGGGGTATTTTTCCTGCAAGACCTTAAGCCCTGTGAGTAACTGTTCCCCTCGTTTGATGGTATTTTCCAGCAGATTTTCTTCCTGCAACACTTCAAGAGCTGCCATGGACGCTGCACAGGCAGTTGCACGACCACCAAAAGTAGATGTTTGCACCAGACAATCATGTGGATTTTCATAGGCCTTGTTAAATACCTTGGTGGTGGCGATGGTTGCTCCAATTGTGGCAACTCCTCCGCCTAAGGATTTGGCCATGGCTACTATATCAGGAACGATACCTTCCTGTTCACAGGCGAGAAATGTACCGGTACGGCCCATTCCTGTCTGGATTTCATCTAAAATAAGCAAGACGCCAAAACGATCGCAAAGTTTGCGTACTTCTTTAAAATAACCTTCTGGCGGAAGGATTACGCCTGCCTCACCCTGGACAGGTTCAAGGATCACAGCTGCAACCTGCTGTTGTCCATCTTTTTCATTTTCTATTAACAGTTTCTCGAGCTCTGCACTGTCTCCATAGCTCATGGACTGAGCTGGCAGTGTTGGGAAATACTCACGTAATCTGTCACTGCCGGTAACCGATAACGCACCTATTGTCTTTCCGTGTAAAGCATTCTCTGCATAGAGAAACAGCGGACGTTGTCCTTTAAAACAGCGGGATGCAAGTTTTAACGCTGCCTCAACCGCTTCAGTACCTGAATTACAGAAATATACCTTACAAAGATCACCGGGAAGCAGCAGTGATAAATTGTGGGCAAGAAAAGCGGTATAAGGAGAGAGTAGTTCCTTTGAAAGATCTACCCGTTGTTGATTTTGCACCTCCTGCATGGCGCGCACAACACGCGGGTGGTTGTGCCCAAGATTCAATGCCCCGTAGGAGGAGACAAAATCTATGATTTCTTTCCCTTCAGTTGATGTGATAACTGCGCCCTGTGCACTTTTCGGGTTTATAGCTGTATATTCACCGATCTCGAGTAATGCAACCAGCCCGGGATTAATATGCTCACGAAATTTTTCAACGGCCTCTTTATATGGGCGTGTTGTCACATCTTCAACGGGGATCCATTTGCTATGCATTGTTCTATCCTGTAATTACTTTAAAAAATATACGGGTATTCATGGAAGAATTCTTCCAGCGCTGTTGCCGTACGCAGTGCTTCTTTCGGGTTAGCTTTCAACTGGATTGTCCCTTGAAAAAAACCTTTCTGGGGAGAGATTTTACCGGATGCGATATCCAGAAACGACTTTCCATCGGTACTGTAACCAAAATCACCAGAACACCCTTCTTTAATTGCCGTTAACACACCTTTTTCAATGCTGATCTGCCAGGTCGTATACCCTTTTATTTCCACATGAAAACAAGCCGACAACGAGGCAAGATTTTTGATTAAAGGTTTCCCGGTATGTTTTGCCAGAAAATGTTTAAAATAGCTGTCCAGATGGAATTTCTCATCGTAACTAACTACCTTTTGCAGTTCCTGTTTATTGGCAAGAAAGCTGGCAAACGTTGTAAGCAATGCCTCTTCTGTGACAGCAGGAAGTACTTCCCTGCCAAGTGCATTCTCAAGATTTTCCCGTAAAAAGATTGTAGTCAGATTGAGATAAGGCGTATACATTTTTGTTTTTTTAGAAAGAATCTTCTCAGCCGTACTCAACTCGCACGTTGCTAAGATATCCGCATCAACCCATGCCACAGCTTTTCTCGAAAAAGCCTGATTAAAGACCTGTTCCAGAATACTATTGCCAAGTGCTTTGTCGGGTACCAGGTGATAGATTTTCTTGTGCACGGCATGATTTTGGGCAAGACTTGCAAGAGCTTCAGCCACCTCATCATCAAAAACAAAAGGTAAGTGGGCTCTTGCATTTCCGGCTACCCGAATAGTTGTTAAGTCCTGATTTCTTTTCACACTACCAAGACATAATCTGAATACTCCGTCTAAAAAGACAAGCGGCCCAAAGACTGATGTACTGGCAGTGGTAGGCGTTCGCTCCAGAATAATGGAAGGCCGGTAAACGGTATACTTAGGGGTCGGCTCTTCACGAAGAACAGCTTCGCCATGTGCTTTGGATTCTTCATAAAAGTTATGAAAACTTTGACCACTTTGCAATTGTTTTTCACTGAACTCCCCTTCCCATTCACCGCAAACAAAAGCCGTTGAAACGTGGTGCAGCCATGCATTAGCTGACAGCGCCAATTCTTTTACGTGACGTACGCCATCAATATTAACTCTCCCGTACTCTTGAAGACTTTTTCCTTTAAAATCTGTTCGTGCAGCAAGGTGAAAAATCGTATCTACTTTATCACAAAGATTCTTCCAGATTGCTGCACTCTGCCCAAGCTTTGACTTACTGACATCGCCAGCAAGCCAGCGTACATTTTCGTTGCTATCTGCTTTCGGGTTTCGACACAGAGCTATTACATCATTCCCCTGTGATACCAGCAAACGTATTAGAGGCTGGCCAACAATACCACTTCCACCAGTTACAAGAATTGTCATTCTGCTAATCTCTGTCTGGCAGCAGCATCATTCCAGGCTTGCTGATGGTTAACACTTTCTTCTGCTGTGGGAATCTCTGTAACAAGTGATCTGATATTGGACTGCATATTTTCGATATATCCTGACAGCAAATCAGGATCGTTACTTTTGATATGTTTTGATGCCCACTTGTCACAATGGCCACAGCCTTCACAACCGAGGCGACAATCGGGTTCCTGCTTGTGGAAAAAATCGAGAAAACCGTTAAGGTTTTCATTTTCAAGAGTAATGTCCAACGGATCCAGCAGAGTACCTTCTGTGGTCTTTCGAAATTGAAGCCAGTGTGGCCAGCCGAGCAAAGCAAGTAAATTCCCCTTGAATGCACCTTGCAGATAAAATCTGGCTCGTCGTACTAATTCTGTACTATCAAGTCCTCTACCAGCAATTTTAAAATGGCGCATTCCAAGTTCTTCATAAAGTCCCACATCTTCGGGACGAACCCATGGACTGCGCATAAATTCGCCGGGTGTCTTTAGTTTTTCGAGGTAACACCAGTTCAGATAATACTGGTTGTAAGGATGGCCACAGCCACCTTGATGGGTATGACTGCCAAAAGTAGCTGTACAGTAATGATTAAATTTAAAATGACACTGATAGAGGCAAACGGGATTAACAACAATTTCAAGATCGACTTTACTCTTAGGTACAACACGTCGTAAAAATTTAAAGTCACGATTGACTTCAACATCAAGAACAATCCGGCTGGCACCTATTTCCTCATACTGGGTAATACCCCGTTTTGCTCCCACATAGCCGATGGTGGAAACGACCACTTCAAGGTTCGGGAATCTGTTTTTTATAATATCTATTATGTAGGGTGCTGTAACAGTTACTGAACAGACACCGCAATCACAGAGGAATTGAAGCAGTTCTTCAAGTTCCTTTCGCCCCTCATGGCTGTATTCCGCATTAGCATAGCTTGTACCATTCAGCAGATAGTTAAAGCGAATACCGTTATCAAGCGCCATTTTTACGTGCTGCTTGAATGATGATTTACTGATCAGAGGAAGGTATTTAGCAGGTCTTGCTGAATGAAAAGTACCATGCTGAAAAGATCCATATAGTTCATAAACTTTATGACCACTATCCTTAAATTCAAGGTTTAAAGCAGCAAGATCCAGAATAAAATCATTTGTAAAACTGGTGGGTAAAGTGATGAGTCTGGTGTAAGGAGGTTGAATACTGTTGTTCTGGGTCATATATTGTTGTTACTGACGTGTTGAATTGAGTGAAAACGTATACGAGCGGATCAGGTGAATTTTTCCTGTGGAAAGATCCTCACGAAACAGATCAACCTGCAAGGTTTCATTTTGTTCTTTTTGAGGAAGAGGCAGTGTAAAAGTGTGACGTTCTCCAGGAGCTAACAATTTATTCATAACTATTTTATGTAATGATGCATCGTCTTCTTTCTTTTTGAATTGAAAGAACAGCTCTTTCTCTGCAAAACTCCCTGTTGGTAAATCATGGGGAAGACTATTGAGAAGAGAAAAATGAAGTATTTCCCCCTCTATCCTATCCAGACACAGTTCAGGCCCAAGTCCTGTTTCTTTCTGATTTGGCAGGATGAGATAATGGCTCCGGACAGTATGTTCCGGCTCAAACCACACCAGCATCTTTGAAAAGAAATTAGTTCCTTTGGTATGCGGCCTTTTTACAGTTGCCCCATGACATCCATGACATGTTGGATATTCTCTGGTTTTACGCTGCTCATCCCACTGTTCGTATGTCTCTTCGTGACAAGCCCCGCAAATATGTGAAGATTCAAGCCGGGAATCCACTTTACTGTTTTTGGCTATGGAATGGGGGCTAAACAATGCACCTGAGCTATGCGGGCCGTGCATTGTCTGTTCATACAAATGACAGGAAACACAAGTTACGCCTTCGTGTCTGTTGTAATTTCTGGCTTTTCTTTCAACACTTAACACTTCTCCGGGGATGTGACAGAAGAGGCATTCTTCATCCTGATAATCGTCAGATTGAGATTTGAACTCCTCACTGATATAAGCTTTGGCATGAGCTGTTTCCTTCCACTCCGCATACTGTTCCACATGACAGGAACCGCATTTTTCGGCACTGGGAGCAGTTGTATCTTCAGTATGAATATCCGTGAGTTGATCAAAAGTGCAGGAACTCAGAATGAGAGCCAGGGCAGTAATTGAATAAAGAAGTAAAGAAAAACGCATATCACCTAAATGGGCTGGATTTCACGATTCCACAAAGTAGTACACCTGAACTGTACTTGTCTTTGAACAGGAAATCAAATAAAGTTTTCATGCGAAAGAGGGATAATCGACTGACATTTCGACACTTTTGTCGACTATCGACACGCAGAGTACTTTCCCACAGTTTTTTGCCTGCATTATTCATATTTTAGGGAAATAATCGAGAAACAGCTTTCATATCAACCCATTCTGTGCAACACTTGGCTCAGATAAAATATACATTTTACAGTTTCACATTAACAATCTGGAGAACTCCTTGAAGGAAACAAATCTTACCCGACGTGTACTCATAAAAGGAAGCTTGGTAACAGGAATATTGGTAGTTGCATCAAATATCTTACCAGTAAGTGTACTGGCCACCGGGAATGCTGCGGCCATTCAACATCCATTAAAGAATAAAAGACTCTATACAGACAAAGGACGCTGTCCCAACTGTGGTATGATGCTGAATATGTGGGCAAGAACCCGACAGGAGTTCCACAACTCCGAGGGTGATCATAGTACCTGTTCCATTCGCTGCATGGCAGATATGTCACAAAACAGTGGAGAAAATCCCGAAAATGCCAAGACAGCCCTCTATCTGCATCCTGAAAAAATGGTGGCAGTAGGCAGTGCTTCTTATGTCATCGGTTCTTCCGCCAAAGGTACTATGACCATGAAGTCAAAACTCGCCTTTGCATCAGCCGCAGAAGCTGCCAGCTTTCAGAAACAATATGGCGGTAAAGTAGTTGATTTTGAAACTGCTTTTGCAGCTGCTGCTAAAGAGCTGTCCATGTCCCGCCCGAAAATTGAAAAGAAAAGAAAGAAAAAAGGGAAAATTGCTGATCCCACAGCAGAAGCACGATGCGCGGTATGCGGCATGTATCCGGCCAGATACCCAGAACATCGCTGCCAGATCAGTACCGGCAAAGGAGAGACCCATCACTTCTGTTCAAGTCAATGTATGGTGAGTTTTCTTGCAGATCCGAAACAGTATGTGAACAAGGACATTAAGGCGAAATCAATCTGGGTTACCATTCCCCAGGAACATTCATACGAATATGCCATGGGACTGTATTACCTTGTAGGCTCAAGCATCATGGGGCCAATGGGTCGGGAAGCGATTCCTTATCGGAGGAAAACCGTGGCGGAAGCTGCTGCTGGCAAACATGGTGGTAAAGTGGTTCGCTTTAAGGCGTTGACTCCACAACTTATATCAGACAATATATAAATCCCCACAAAAAAAGGCAGACCCCATATACTTAGCGAATTCTGCCTT
>JAOZLM010000331.1 GCA_029934815.1 Desulfocapsa sp.
TAGTACCAAGAGCAGCACCCACTTTAACGTTTTTCAGATCGTCGAAAGAATTGATTCCGCTGTCTTTCTTGGAGATAACCTGAAACTTAAATACAAAGTAGGGGTAAGAGAAACCAACAGATTTGGCACGCTCCAGAGTATCAGAAGTAGAACCGATAACAACATCGGTTTTTCCGGAGACAAGTGAAGGAATACGATCACCCCAGGTGAGGTTCATAACTTCTACTTTTACTCCAAGGGCAGCGCCAAGATCATTGCAGTAGTCAACATCAAAGCCGGCAGCTTTATTTTCCTTGTCAAAATATCCCATGGGAGGAAAATCAAGAACCACACCGCAGTTTAAGACACCTCTTTTTATTACGGTATCAAGCTGATCTGCCTGAGCGACTGAAAAAGTAGTTACGGCTGCAAGAGATGCGACAGCAAAAGTAATCTTCTTTGATAATTTCATTTTTTCACCTTTGTTTAGTGTTATTATGTTAAAAACTGTTTACTGGCTTATGAAAATAATCCTGATGATATACTATCAATGCTTTTGACATACCACACAACAGACTGATTTGCAATTTCAAGTAAAGCAGTTGAAAAAGAAGAGGACAAAATGAAAATTATTGGAATATCTGCAAGTGCCAGAAAAAAACAGTCGACCCACTTTTTGATGGAGCAGTGTCTGCAGGAAGCAAGCAGTACCGCAGAACGTCTCGAAAAGAGCCTTGACGTTGAGTTAATAGATCTTGCACCCCTGAAAATTAATGGATGCATCGCATGCGGTAAGTGCAAAAAAGCTGTTTTGTGTAGTCAGGAGGATGATTTTCAGCCATTAATTGCAAAACTTGCTGATCCTGAAATAGTTGGAATAATCATCGCTACTCCTGTGTATATGGGCTGTATGTCCGCCCAGGCTAAGGCATTTATTGACCGGACAGTGCTTTTCAGACGCAATGGTTTTATGTTTAAAAATACACTTGGTGGCGCAATTGCTGTTGGCGGGTCAAGAAATGGTGGTCAGGAGCTGAGTATACAGGCAATCCACGCAGGAATGATGATCCATGATATGATAATAGTGGGTGACGGTGATCATTTTGGCGGCGCGGCCTGGGGTAGTCATCCTGATGGATATAAAAATGACGAAACTGGAATAAACACAGCTAGAAATCTTGGTAAAAGAATGACTGAAGTCGCCTGCATGATGCATAAATAATCTGTTCCAGCGATAGATCATGTCAAGCGAGATTTTTTTTAAGGATTGGGAGTTACCATTCGCCGAGTGCCGCTACTCCACCGGTAGCAAACGTGAGTATAAATTGCATATGCATTCGACTTTCAGTGTTGGTGCGCTGGATAGTGGCCAGGTTGAGTATAAAGTGGAGGGCCAAAGTTCTACCTTGAATGTCGATTCCCTGGCTCTGATTAACCCGGAGGCACTGCATTCCTGTAACGCAATAACCGAGGAAGGGCGCAGTTATTATATGCTTTACCTCGATGTTTCCTGGTGTACACAGGTACAACAGTCTCTGTGGAATATTGATACGTTTGTACCGGTACAACAGATACGTCTTGATGATTCCTCTCTTTACCGGCAATACTGTCAGGCTATGCAGCTGGTGATGGGTAAAGAAACGCATCTGATGGCAAAAGAACAGTTGCTGGTTGATCTGCTTTCAGCTGTTTTTAGAAAGAGTTGTACTGAGCAAGCCTGTGTAAAAAGTGTACCTGATGAAAATATTGAAGAATTGAAAAATCTTCTCAGCACATCTTTAAAAGATGATCTGACCCTGGTAGAATTTTCCGAAAAACTAAACGTTAATCCCTATACATTTCTTCGCAGATTCAAAAAGGCCACCGGTATCACACCGCATGCCTATCGAATGAATTGTAGGATTGAGCAAGCCAAAAGCTATTTGCAGCGGGGGATGGATATTACTGAAACTGCATTAGAATGCGGTTTTTTTGATCAGAGTCATCTGCATCGTCACTTCAAAGCAATAACCACTGTCACCCCTAAAGAATACCGCGTCAATTTCGTACAATAAAATGATTTGAGATCCAGATATCATTCCCGGAAAAAGGAGAATGATTTGGAATTTATACTTTTGGCTTCGGCCCACTTTGTCGCTCTGTTAAGCCCCGGGCCTGATTTTTTTCTTATATTACAGGCATCAATTCGTATGCCCCTGCGTTATGCAATTGCTGTTTGTGCAGGCATCGCTGCAGCAAATGCCGTGTATCTGTGCTGCGCAGTTTTGGGTCTCGAATTTGTACGACAGATGGACTGGTTAATGATGGTTCTCCGCTATCTCGGAGCGGTGTATCTTATTTTTATAGGGCTAATGCTTCTTCGCAGCCAGAAGCAGTCTTTTGAAAATGATCAAAAAAATCCATTTCTGCATGCAGATCGCTATGGTCGTCAATTTTCCCTTGGGTTTATGTCCGGTATTTTCAATCCAAAGAATGCAATATTCTATCTTTCGCTCTTTACCGTGATGGTTTCTGATCAGACGCCATTGGCAATAAGGGGGGTGTATGGTTTGTGGATGACGCTGGTTGTTCTTCTCTGGGATACACTTGTTGTGTTAGTACTCAGCCGGAAACGAATAAAGGCAAGTCTTGGGCAGGGAATTTTTGTATTGGAAAAAATGGCTGGTGTCATGCTTGCCTGTTTCGGTCTCTTCCTCCCTTTTACGTGAGGAGCGGATATGCACCATTTCTTGTGGATTGTTAAAATCACTGTTATTATGTAAATTATTCTTCTTATATATGATAATCAGCTTCTTCATATCGTTGGGTACAGAGTATGCTTGCAATAGAGCCAATAGGAACAATACACTCGCCCGTATGAAAAGCTTGACGATATGCTAATTCAACCCAAAGGGGCGAAGGAGGTTGAGGGACATATAGTGCTTGATGCAAAATATGCCGATGGTTTTGCAAGACCTGGATGGTTTTAGTCATGTATACCTTTTGTATAGTTTTCACAAAGCTACCAGAATAGAGTTACTTGTAACGCCATTTATGGATACGCAGGCGAGAGGTGTTTTTGCCACTCGCTCACCGCTTCGCCCGAACCATATCGGTATATCTGTTGTTAGCTTACTGCGTGTTGAAGGAAAC
>JAOZLM010000332.1 GCA_029934815.1 Desulfocapsa sp.
TCTTTCATCTGCTTTTGGTCTACAGCAATGAACAGTGGTTGTTCAGGTGGTGAGAAGAGTATAGAAATTGACGGAGTTAAGAGGCTTTTTAGGGAAGTAATACTTTCATTGACAAGGGTTTCCAGTGGAATTTCCTGCAGTTTAAGTGGTTGCTGTCCTACATAACGCAGCATCATGGAGCCAACCTGAGCCGCGCCATTTGCTGCAAGGGCAGCATTAGAGGCCATCTTGTATTCTTGGGAATCAGCAGGCAATGTAAAAATCATAAGTTCCAGGTTTCCCTGTACTGCCATCATAGCATTGTTAAAACGATGGGCAATTGCTCCTGCCATGGTTCTAAGACTTTCAAGTTTGTTGAGCCGCTCCTCTTGACGACTTGTTTGTAGCCTCTGCTCTTCCTGTTCTTTTTGTTTAGTAATATCACGGATCATTTCCAGAGTAGAAACTGTACCATCGTTATTCTTAATTTGGGTTGCTACAACTTCAAAAGTTCGTCCATCGGGCCTGGAGAACTGATAGTGTGCTAGCTCCTGTTGTCCGACAACTTCTCTTAGCCTGCATTCAGAACAGGGATTCTCCTGACTTCTGATTGCATGATAACATTTCTTGTTGCGATGATCTCCAAACCAGCCGATTAACGTGTTATTCATGGTCTGGATAGTATAGTCATCATTAATGACACATAAGCCCACACCAACGTCATTAATGGCAGTGATATAATGCTGGAGCTGTTCTGTCTTGTTTTGAAGAGAGTTGGTTCTTTCTGTAACCTGTTTTTCCAGATCCTGGTTGTACTGTTTAAGTGCGTTATTACTTTCCTGAACAGCTTCCGTCATTTGATTGAAATGTTTGCCTAACAGGCCTAGTTCGTCTTTTGATTTGAGATCAACACGACAGTCCAGATCACCTTTTGAAATTTGTTGTGTTGATTGAATCAGCTGCCTAATAGGCTGCAGTATCCGATTGGTGAAAAACAGAATTATTGTCATTCCAACAATAAGACTGCTCACAAAAATGGAAACAAACTGCACAGCAAGCTGTTTTTTTACTTCTTTCAATTCTTCCTGAGAATGAGAAAGCAGCATCGACCCAGCCATATTATCCTGCATAAGGGACAATCGTTGGGTACTGAGAAAATAATCTTTCCCCATAAAATGGTATTCCATAACTTGACCAGGGTTAGCAAGAAGCATTTGATACTCAAGGAAAGGGAGCGGCAAGGTGGTGAGTCGTTCACCATTTTCACGAAGTGTTGTCGAAATTATTGACCGTTCCCGGACAAGTGAAACATCCATATGACTATTCTTCTGAATATGATCCACGAAGCTATTATTGAGGGAATATCCGGTAAGTACATACACAGGTTCGCTGATGGTAGGATGTTTAATGGTAACAGCACTGTAGAGAATGAAACTGTTTTTATCCTGCACAACTGCGGTAACTATTTGCTTGCCACTTATGAGATCATGGACGAAATCAAAGGCCAGCAAAGAATTACCAATGGATTTTGGCTCGTGACCTTGAGCAAGCACTCTTCCTTTATTATTTAGCAAGATAATGATGTCCGATGAATTCTGTTCCATGAGTGCAGTAAGTCTCGCGGTAAGATCATCACTAGAATTAATCAAAAGCATTTGTAGTATTGCTTCATCTCTCGCAACACTTTTAGCAGTGATTAGAGCCGTTTGTTCGACAAATAGAAGAAAATTGTGGATTACATTACGAGTGCCTTGAAATTCCTGGCAAAGCAGCTGACGAAACTGTTTTTCCGAAGCCTGATAGCTAAAAACACCTGACAAGACGACAACGACTGTAATCAGCAGGATATACATTGCTGCTAACTTAAAACGAAACTGGCGATAAAATGGAATCGTCAACATAGCTTAATTCTTTCCGGAACTGTTTTTATAAAACGAACGATATTCCTGTTGAATCCATTGCGGTGAACGATCCTGATGACAGGCTCCATTTTGACATGAGTTTGGCATAGCTGGTTCAGTAATATCCAATGGAGAGAGAATGATAAATGCGTGTCCCCGGATAGAGTTCCAACCACCACTTTTCACCACATAAGGCATATGGCAGTCAACACATTCAACTTTGTCCTGTGGACAGGGAAAATGAATTGGCTCAGTCTGCTGACCACACTTGCTGTTTATATTTGCGTGACAACCGATACAGGGTTCATTGGGCTTTCGTGCTGATTCCCCTTTTCCCAGAAGCTTATGAGGGTTGTGGCAGGCAACACAGGTGATTCCGTATTTAGCCGTCTGCATTACGGGTTTGGAATTGTTATCCGCAAAAAGGTAGTCTGTTGAATGGCATTCGAGGCATTCATCCTCAGGTAATCCTGTCTCAATGGTATGGTTCTGTTTCAAGCGGGTCAATGCTTTTGCATGATTCGATTTTCCCCAGTCAGCAAATTCCTGATGTCTGGCCTTTGCCACTCCGTTTCCCCACCAGTATTTCTTCTTTTTGTCGTCTGCAGGTGTAAGAGGTTGAAATGATTTGCGCAGATTATCGTCACCGGGTGTATAGGTAACTGGAAAGTCAAATACTGGCGATTCCTGCTCGGAAAACGGTTGGTTTTTCCCACGGTTATGACATTGACCGCAGACTGTGCTACTCACACTCCGGATAATGTCAGTCTCTGTTGAGGATTCTCCCCTGTGACAAAGCCGACATAGCAATGATGACTGTTTTTTTCTGTTAGCCACATGCTTGCTTCCCGGGCCATGACACGCTTCACAGCCTACACCAAATTCTGAGAACTCATAGGTTTCCGGATTGAAGCCAGTATTGTGGCAACCATTACATTTTTCAGACATGGGAGTCTGTTGCCAGGAATCTACTTTATATGGTGACCATTTTTTCTGCTTTACAAACCACCTGGCGGGGAATGGATAGTATTCACCGTCAATTTTTCTGACATAGATCTGTTCCCAGCGAGAACCTACCACATACTCCACCTCTTCTTTTGAGAAGGTGAGTACAGGGTCATCTGATGTGAAATCCCCTAGAATATCACTATCCTTTTTCACTGGTCGAAATGAGTTTGGATGTAATGTATCACTCCAGGAATTATATTCATTTTCGTGACACTGA
>JAOZLM010000062.1 GCA_029934815.1 Desulfocapsa sp.
AAAAGCACGCCGAAGAGTAACCCTGCAAGGGTTACACCCGCAAGCATCCCAAGATTTCTGGCAGTGGCAAGCAAGCCTGAACTTATTCCAACATGCTCAGAATCTACAGAAGCCAAAACTTCTGCACTATTCGGAGAGAGAAATAACGCCTGTCCGCAGCCAAGCAGGGCAAGCCGCCATGCGACATCAACAGCGTTTGAACTATCTGTTAGAAAACAGACACAGAGCAAGCTGAAAGCAACAATAACAAGGCCGCAAGTGGTTAGAAACCGCGCTCCAATTCGATCAAATAAAATACCTGAGACAGGGGACACCAGGAAAATAGTGAGCGGTATCGACATCATTACAATACCAATTTTCTGAGCCGAAAGATCAAGTACATAATCCATATAAAATGGCATCAAAATGAGTACAACGAACAATACTGTAAAGGATAACGTAGCACAGAACATTGCAATGGTATAAGAACGCTGTCGAAACAGAACAAGAGGAAAGAGAGGTGTTTCCTGCCGGAGTTCAGTTTTAATAAAAACGATTCCAAGGAGTAGAGTACCTGTCACACTTGCAAGAAGCATTTGGAAATTCATTTGAGAATAAAATGTCGATAACAGTACTGCTGCACTAATCATTATTACCCAGAGCAACATCCCAAACCAGTCTGTCGAATGCCTGCTTCCGGTGCTTTCAACGGGAATATATCTCGGGCGCAGCCAGAGCCAGCCCCAGAAAAAAACAAATAAACTAACAGGCACTGTAACCAGGAAAATACCCCTCCACGAATAGTTTTGAATTAAGACACCTGAAATCACAGGGCCCATCAATAAGCCGGTAGAAGTTGCTATACCGATAGCACCTAATGCCATACCCAACTTCCTCATGGGGAATACCATTTTTATAATGGCAGGCCCTGTGGCCATCATCATTGCTGCACCTGTTGCCTGTACAAAACGAAAAAAACATAACACAGTTAAAGAAGTGGCAAGGTAACAGATTAAAGATCCTATGGTAAATACCAGCATTCCGGTCAAATATACCGTGCTCTTTCCGTGGCGATCTGCAAAACCACCCCAAAAAAGAAGACTAACCGTAATGGTGAGCAGATAAATAAGTACTACCCATTCTGTTTGCGGAAGACTTGTACCGAAACTACGCATAATACTGGGCAGAGCCACATTGGTCATGGAGCTATCCATTGTGGAGAGAAAGACACCAGTGGCGACCATTAAGAAAACAGGCCAGGGATTTTGTTCAGATTTATTGGCCAAAAGGAAGGATTGAAGAAAAGGATGTACCTAAAAAAGGCAAAAAAAAACGAACCCTGAATAATCAGGGTTCGTTTTACTATCAACAACTGGCTATATAACTTTCAAATTAGAAGCTAACTGCCATCTGTCCGTATGTGGAGAATGCATCGTCTGCACCACCATCACTAAGAAGTGTACCCATTCTCCAAAGAAGAGAGATACCTTTTCCAACCATGTATTTCGCCTGACCGGAAATCTCGATTGGATTGTCGCCATACACTTTTTCCCAGGTATCACTGGAATCGATATCAAAGTAAGCAAGGTTTGCTTTGAAAGAAAGAGCTTCAGAAACCTGGTATCCGGAGCTTGCACCGATAAAGATGGTATCGCCACCAGTACCAAGACGACCAATGTTAGAGGTAGGAACATCACCACCAACCATCAACCAACCAAAGGTCTGATCAGCAGTAAAACCATCCTGGGTAAAACCAACTTTTACATCAGGAGTAATTGCACCATAAGCTGCACTCCATCCTACGTAACCACCGATCTGGTCATCAGCACCAGCTGCTACGGTATCACCATCTTTGTAAGAAAGTTCAGCATTAATCTTGTTACCGGCAAAGTTCATCTCAGTATTTACTGAACCTTTAACACCATCTTTGTCAGCATTGGTGCCATCAGCAACATAAACCAAGCGAAGACCCATTTTTGCGGTATCGCTGAATTTCTGTCTGAATGTTACACCGTATACACTTTTGTCGCCGCCAAGAGGATTACCTGGAACCTGAACGAGTGTATCAACCATAGCACCGTTGATATTCATAGGAACGGTTACACTATTTATGATATCTTTGTACTCATAGATTTTCATGTCATAGGTAAGAGCGATAGCGGTACCACCAGTCTTGTAGAGTACACGAAAACGATCAGCACGCTCATCATCAAGGAACCAAGGAGAGAAAGCGATGGGCATCTTACCACCAGCTACATCAAGGTTTCCTTTTTTGAAACCAGCAAATGCGTAATCAGACCATACGTTTCCGGCGCCTTTTGCATTAGGACTGTACTCGTTTCCAAGTCCCCAGGTACCATCGATGAAACGAAGACGAGCTTTGGCATACGCTCCGGACTCTGTTTTAGCGTGAAGTTTAAAACGAACACGGGAGTCCCACTTGTATACACCGTCACCAATACCGGAATCATTGTAGCGGATACGGGTACGAGCATCACCACTCAGGTTTACTTCTGCAGAAGCAACAGCAGCAATGCCGGCAACCATAGAAAACGCAGCAGCAACGCAAATTAATTTCTTCATTTCTTTCATCTCCTTAAATTTTCGCCCCCAAAAATTGAGAGGACGTTATCTTAGCTGTTTGCCAATGCCGGCAAGACAACCATATTAAATAACAATTTAAGCAATAATATCTGCACGCCTACTGCATGTCAAGTTTTTTTTATGCGAAAGTATAGTTTTTTATACCATTTGTTTGAATTTCCTGCCCTACCTGCCTTTGGGGGTAAACTCCAGACCAAAGACTGAGAGCCGTGTGCCGCCGTCGTCAAAGAGCAGCCCTTCCAATGAATCCCCCTTTGCCGGCTCCACGACAAACAGCCGCCCAGCAACGCTTCCACCTGGTTTTGAGACTTCTGTGTGAGTCATAAACTGGAAATCAACGATTGCTTTCTGGAAAATATTTGTACGCCACATTTCAAGAAAAAGATCTTTATCCCATAGCAGACCACGTACCTGACCATTCTTGTAATATTTAGACTGTTTCATCATTTTTGGTGAAAACTTCTCATTATCCACCAGAAGAATGTCATCATTCCCGTCAGCATCAAAATCGGTAACAACTATACGAACGGGAGGGGTCAGGCCTTCGGAAAGCTCTTTACCACCAAACCCCGGGGGAGATGTATAGAGCAGTTCGAGATTCGAATTAAACACTTTGAGCTCTTCCTTTCTATTAATGGAAACGACTTCCGGTATTTTATCTCCTTCGAGATCAGCGAAAACGAAATCAAACAAATTTACTGAATCCGGGACTGGAAGCAGTTCTCCTCTCACAAGCTCCTTTCCTTCTGGTAAAAGCTGATAAATCCCGGTTAAAGCACCACCTTCCAGGCCACCTCGCTGACCGGCAAGCACTGCGCCTTTCCCAGGGATAAGCAGTGGCTTTATATATAGAGGAACTTCCCGATGCAACCACGTCACACCGGTTTCAGGATGCCATTCCAGTACAAACGACACCGGATCATCATTTCTTGTGGCGGAAAGATAGATTTCCATAACTCCATTATTATTTAGATCCGCAACATTTATTGCGTGAACTTTTAATAATGCAGGCAATGCAATAGCGAACAGGGAATGAATTCGTTTATCACGCAACTGAAAAATATGAATTTTCACATTCGTTGCAATTAATATCTCATCCAGAGAGTCACCATCGATATCCCCTGCTGTCATCCCCTGGGTTCGAAAAGAAAGAACCGTACTCTTGTAACGTTCGGTGGCTGCAACCTCAACAGCCATTTCTGCTACAAATTCATCCTGGGTAATGGAAAGCCCAAAACCGCTGTTTTCTTTAATCTGCCGGTCGGGATGAGGAGTATGAAAATCCGTTACTGCGACTGTCTCAGAAGCAGCAGTGCTTTTTGCAGTTTTCGCCTTCACATCAAACAACGATTCAGCTATCTCAGCTACCAGATCTTCAAGGGATTTCATCACCTGGGAATTCTTTTCTGCGGTAACCTTAAAATCAGCAGGAACAGTATTTGAGGGAGATAAAACTGATGCTGAAACGGTTACACCTTGTGCGTCACTGACAACACGACTCTGTACACGATACTTAGATGCTGCTCCCGCAGTGGTTTTACTTGTAAATTGCGGCTGAATCCCTGCGATAGCCGCCAGACGACTGGCAAGCATAAGGCGTACACTTTCCTGAAGGTAGGATAACTCACCAGCTTTGCTTACATCAGTAGGATAAAACACAACCTCACTTCCTTGTGCGGCAAAAGCAGAAGTACCAGGTGACAACAGGCAAAGCATAAGGATTAACAGGATTTTCATAAAAAAACGTTGCATCAGGTGCCTCTTAAAAGAATAATTTGCTATGGAATCAAAAAAGCCTCAGAACATACGGTTTTTCAACTTATTACACTTCACCATTCACCGCAATCTCCAATTCTTTGATCCTGACAATAACTATATTTTTTGTGCGGAGAGAGAACAAAAGCGGGTTTTAAGGTTTTTCACTTGACTTCTCCCCCTAAAAACCATATTTTATGTATTAGGTAAAAATTTTTGTACTTAATGGATATTCTAAAAAGTAAACACCGGGTCATGAAAACTCTATTCTCCACAACCTTACTAGCTGTCACCCTTTGCTTCGCATTAAATGCGCAAGCAGCCGGGGAAGGACTGCAATCTGGAGAATACACACTGCACGCTTACACGCTGAGTAATGGCACCCCTGCTAGTTCTCAAGGTACTAACGCATACAACAATATAGCATTTCATAATCTATATATTTTTTCCAGTGCCATGGACACTGCTTTTAGCAGAGATGATGGCTTTCAGAATAATAGCCTGGCCCATATAGATACGGATCGTTATCAGGGTATTGCATTAAAAGCTGCCTATTCTCCAACATCCTCGATTACTTTTCACAGTTCCATAGGATTAACAGACACCAGCAGTGACGAACGGCTTGATTATACTGATCGGGTTGGCTGGGAACTGGATCTTGGAATGGCCTATAACTTCTTAGGCAACTTTGCTTATGAAGTTCATTTCGGCTATATGGATACCGGTCAATTATTTACTGAAAGTAATCGATACACAGACATTGAAGATATCACCATTGTTACCAACAAGTTGACAATGAGCTTTTAACGCCAGTGTCCTGCCCGTCCCCGATACTGTCCAAGCAAAACAACCCCATTCATCTGCTAACAGATGCACCTATTTCTCCCCGGCAAAGGTTAACCTGTGCAATTTCGTAGCGCCTCACAAACAAGAGAAGAGCTGGAAATTTCCCTTAAAGAATGCCGCAGAAGACCCCACTCTAATATTAATAAAGGAAAACTCATATTTTCCCCTGCTGTTTTTAACACAGTGGGCAGTGAAACCAATGTTGTTATCAGCAAATTTTCCATCCTCGACAATACCGGTTCCATCCATATCGGCCCATGGTGCATGATTGGTGCCCGGGCAAGAATCTACACCCACGATCATTGCCACCAGGGACATGAACCACTTCTTGCCATACAGGAAAAACATGGTGTTTTCTTTCAGGATAAATATATTGGCAGTGACGTCTGGATTCATGAGAATGCCATTGTTTTATATCAGGCCTCAATCTTACCTGATGGTTTTGTGCTTGGTGCCGGATCAGTACTTACCAAAAATCCTGGTGCATACGAAATATGGGGTGGAGTTCCGGCCAGAAAAATTGCGGACAGAAAAGATATGTCTCCCATGGATATCAAAGCTCTTTTTACGGGTGAAGGTTTTAGCTTAAAAGAGTATCTTCATGTGGACAATTTAAAAGACACAGAATTTTAGAACCTGAGCTGGCTAACATCATGTCCAATAAGCCCATCTACAATGTCCTCATGTATTCCCATGATACCTATGGGCTAGGCCATATCAGACGTTCCATGGCCATTGCCAGCCACCTTTCCGGCAAAGAAGTTAACATTCTCATAATCACCGGTTCTCCCATTGCCGGACGATACACCCTGCCCGAGCAGGTCGATTTTGTCCGAATTCCCGGAATGATCAAAAAAACCAACGACGAATACCATTCTCTTTCCATTCGCCTTGATCCTGAACAGGCTCTGCATATTAGAAAAAACATCATAGCAGCCACTGCTGAGGCATTTAAACCTGATCTTTTTATTGTGGACAAAGAGCCTCTGGGTCTTAAACGTGAAGTACTCCCCACGCTCGAATGGTTCAGAGAATTTTCGCCATCCACCAAAACTGTTCTGGGTCTGCGAGATATTCTGGATGAATCACCAGTGGTCTGCAAAGACTGGGAATCCAAGAATGTGTATAGCTACCTGGAAACACTCTATGATGAAATTTGGGTATATGGTGACAAGGATATTTACAACCCCATCACCGAATACAAGATACCGGAGTCGCTTGAACCAAAGATCCGGTTTACAGGCTATATCCCCAGAAAACAGTGGTCAAAAAAGATTTGTCGCAAAGTAAGAAGACGATATCGCATCCTTGACGAGGATACCTTTATCCTTGTCACAGCAGGTGGCGGAGGGGATGGCTGTGAGCTCCTCGATCACTATCTGGCAATGCATGAATTTTTTCCAACAACGCTTCCCTTTAAAACGCTGATGATTACTGGCCCGTTTATGCCGAAATCCAGCCGCGAAAAGATCAGAAAAAGAGCGCTGCAATGTGGAATCAAAACCATGCCCTTTCTACCGCAGATGGAACAGTTAATTGGCGCTGCTGATCTGGTT
Source organism: Desulfocapsa sp. (assembly GCA_029934815.1). Classification (GTDB taxonomy): domain Bacteria; phylum Desulfobacterota; class Desulfobulbia; order Desulfobulbales; family Desulfocapsaceae; genus Desulfocapsa. The sequence continues at coordinate 6,741 of JAOZLM010000062.1, forward strand.
ATTTCCATGGGAGGCTACAATACCATTTGTGAAATTCTTAGCCAGCAAACTCCGGCATTGATTATCCCAAGGGAAACACCACGAAAAGAACAGTTAATTCGTGCGGAAAAGCTTACTGAGCAGGGATTGATCGATTATCTTCCCTGGAGTGAGGTCACAGCCCAGCTTTTGCGTGATAAGATTGTTACGATACTTGATAGCAGTGCAGACTATCAGAGAAAAATGGCAGACTTTGAGCTTTCCGGACTTGAGACCATGCGCAGTAGAGTGGACTCTTTTAAAAGACAAACATCGAACACGGAGTCTCACAAGGATCGCTTACCTGAATGAAAAAACTTGCCTATATACTAAAGGGCTATCCTCGTATCTCCGAGACCTTTATCTCAAATGAAATCCTGCTCTTGGAAAAACTTGGGTTTCGCATGCAGCTTTTCCCCATGCGGCATCCCCGGGAATCATTCTGTCACGATTCTGTTAAGCAGATTCAGGCACAAGTGAATTATCTCCCCACAGAATTATTACTGGAATTTCCACGCCTCCTATTGCCCAACATCTTTCTCGCCGTAAAACGACCAAAGCTTTTTCAAAAAGGATTGCAACTGGCAAATGTGCGCTACAAACGAACCGGAAAACTTGCCACATTCAAGCACCTGCTGCAAGCAGGTTTTCTCACCAACAATCACCTGCTGGGAAATACAGAGATAGCTCACTTGCATGGCCACTTTGCTCACTCGCCAACGTCGGTTACTATGTTTGCATCCCTGCTTTCAGGGAAACCGTTCAGTTTCACAGCACATGCCAAGGATATTTACACATCCAACCCGGATCAATTGCGGGAGAAAATCAGGCTGGCTGAATTTGTTCTTACCTGTACAGCATATAATAAGCGGTATCTTGAAGATATTGCAGAAGGGCTGGAAACACCCATCCATTGTATCTATCATGGGATTGACCTCAAGCTGTTTTCACCGCAAACAGATCACAACACCTGTTCAGCACCCTACAAGTTGCTGACTGTTGCAAGAATAACTGAGAAAAAAGGTTTACCGACACTCTATAAAGCCCTACACATGCTCAAAGAGAAAAACTTCAAGTTCCAGCACACGCTCATCGGAGATGGAGATGATCGCGATGTGATTTTACAGCTTATCAAAGATCTCAAACTGACAGACTGCTGCCACTGGCTCGGCACCAGGACACATACTGAAGTGTTAAAACAGTTTGAGCAGAGCGATCTTTTTGTTCTGGCTTGTGAGATAGCGGAAAATGGTGATCGGGATGGCATCCCGAATGTGCTGGTGGAAGCACTCGCCATGGGAGTTCCTTCTCTCTCCACCACAGTGTCGGCGGTTCCTGAGATTCTGCTCAACAACAAGAGTGGTATTACTGTTGCGTCTGGAGACGCAGTAATTATGGCAGAAGCCATTGAAACAATACTGACGGATACGGAACTGAGAAAAACGATTATTCAGGGCGGCCACAAACACACTCTTCAGAATTTTGATAACCGTACACTTGTGGCACAAATTGGAGATATTTTCGCGCCTTATCTGGCACAATGAGAATCAGCTTTTACGCACCCTTTAAACCCGTTGGTCACCCAAACCCATCCGGAGATCTGATCATTGCCACCGGACTGGTTGATTTTTTGACAAAACGGGGTCATAAAATAGCGATTGCAAGCACGTTTCGCAGTCGCTGGATTTTCTGGAAACCCTGGCTCTTCCCTCAGATAGTCTTTGAACGTTTTGCTGCACGAAAACGCATTCAGAAATTCAAACCCGATATCTGGTTAAGCTATCACTGCTATTATAAATCACCCGACTTACTGGGACCCACTATTTGTAAGAAAGAAAAAATCCCTTACATAATATTCCAGGGCATCTACTCCACCAAACGAAGACGCAAGCTAAAAACTGCTCCCGGGTTCTATCTCAATCGTTATGGTCTGCGACAGGCGAATCATATTTTCACAAATCGTGAAAACGATCATAAGAATTTGCAACGAATAGCGCCTGAGAAACAACTCAGCTATATCAAACCCGGAATTTTCCCGGATCAGTTTCAGTTTGACAAACGGGCAAGGGAAAAAATGCGAAAGCAATGGCAGGTTGGCAAAACACCCGTTATTCTGAGCGCTGCTATGTTTCGTCCTGATGTGAAGACGGAAGGATTACGCTGGCTGATACACAGCTTGTCACTACTAGCCACTGAAAACATTCCATTCACACTTGTCATAGCCGGAGATGGTAGTGAACGGGATACCTTAATGAAGCTGGCCGATAAATATCTTCCTAAACGGGTCATTTTTGCAGGGAAAATCAAACGAGGAAAAATGCAGGAATTCTATTCCGGTGGAGATATTTTCGCTTTTCCTGGTATCAGAGAATCTCTTGGTATGGTATTTCTCGAAGCTCAGTCATGCGGCCTTCCTGTTGTTGCTTTTAATAATGGCGGCATCCCGGAAGTTGTGCAACAAGGAACAACTGCATTCCTTACAGATCCTTATAATGAACAAGAATTTTGCTCAACGATAAAACAGTTACTGCACAATCCTGAACAACGCAATATTATGGGTGGAGCTGCGGCACAATATGTTCGCAGCAATCATGATCTCCATCAAAACTATCTTCAATTTGAGAAAATTTTAACAGACCATGCGAAACCTGCTTAAGCTGCCAAATTCCTCTAAAAACCAAACAGTAATTGGCCTGTTACGCCATGGGAAAACTGTCTGGAATGAAGCTAAACGCATTCAGGGACATGAAAACTCACCCCTTTCTGAAAATGGTGTCAAACAGGTGCATCAGTGGGGAGCATTTTTGAGCACGGTTTCAATTGATCGGATTATCAGTAGTGATCTTGGCCGGGTTAAAGAGACGGTTGCTATTATTCAGCAATATATTCAAGCTGTTCCGGTAGAATATGATCCCGCCTTGCGTGAACAGTTCTGGGGGGAATGGGAAGGGAAAACATTTCCTGAATTGCATGCGAATGATGGTGAAGAGTTGGCAAAACAAGTTGCGGCAGGTTGGGATTTTCGCCCGCTCGGTGGTGAGAGCAGAAGGGAAGTACTGCAGCGTGCTTTGCCGGTTGTGGAAGGGATTACAGATCGTTTTCCCGGGGAGCAGGTACTGCTTGTGAGCCATGAAGGGATTGTTAAGACCATTCTTTATCATTTGGCTGGTCGTGCTTTTTTGCCGGATGAGAAAAAACTTATTGAGAAACGACAGTTGCATTTGATTGTTGGTGAAGACAGAGTTCTAAAATTGGGTTCGTT
>JAOZLM010000333.1 GCA_029934815.1 Desulfocapsa sp.
GAGTGCACCATCACTGACCAGCAAAACAGTATCAAGAGCAGTCATCTGTTTTGCCACTAAGTGATTGAAGGACACCTATTCTGATAGGTTCTTCAGGAGAAATGCTGATACAATCAAGAATGTCAGTGCAAGTGGATTCTTTTGAAGGGTTTTGACAGGAACCAAGAAGAGTCAGGAAAGTAAGGAAAAAACAACTAACGAATAGAGTAGTTGCTTTTTTGTGAAAAGAATCTGGTATTGTTGGCATCATCATTTTCTCGTCCCTGAGATGGTGAGATATGGAAGAACTATTCTCTGAAAAGACTTATCTTGTTTAAAGGTTTTCACTAGCTATCACTCATTTTTTCATCTTTTAAAAAAAATATCCAGAAAAAAATGGTGTTAGCTATTTTCACCTTTAAGCTGCTTCAGGATAGTCCTTGCTTAATGTTAAGATTTGATATTACCATTATAGCGAATTGTAACCGATCAAAAACAATAATCATGCTGACAGCACGTCGGCTCAGGTACTTAATAGCGATGAAAATTAATTTTTCTCTTCTGGTCGCACTTTTTTTCTGTTTTCCCAGTATATCTTTCTCACAGGGTTCCGATGTTGCACAGTTTGATCACTTAGACGGTAAACTTACGCTCACTCCATTTCTGGCTGTATTTGTTGATCCGGGAAAATCTCTGAGTATTGATGATATAATAAAACCGGAATTTGCAGACTCTTTTGTGGCGTCATCTGTCACGGGAACAAGTTTTGGATTTTCAGAAGCTGTCCATTGGGTTCGGTTTTCTATTTGTCAGGCTGGAGGGATTTCTGATTCACTTCTGGTGGAAGTGGAATACCCTCTTCTTGATAATGTGAGCATATATATTCCTGATGGTTTGGGAGGATTTACGGAAAGGCATTCCGGTGATGCACATTTTTTTTCAACAAGAGATGTGATGTATCGCAACAATCTTTTCCGTATTCCGGGACATGGTGGCGATACCCGTACCTATTATATGCGCATACAGACAGAAGGATCCATGCAGATTCCCATGTCACTGTGGACTTCGGACGCATTTATTGAACACGTCGACAACTCTAATATTCTGATAGGCACTTATTACGGAATTATGCTGTTGCTTATGCTGGCAGCTTTAATCTTCTATTTCAAAATCCGGGATACTTTATTTCTTTCCTATGCTTTTTATCTTCTCAGCTATATTATTTTTCAATTCTCGTTGAATGGTTTATCCTTTCAATATCTATGGCCTGATTCACCTGAATATACCAGTCGTCTGACAACGGCATTTGTCGGTATGGTCATAATAGGAGGACTCTTTTTTTCTGGCAGTTTCCTCCATATCTGGGGGAACAGGCACCCGCGTGTAAAATGGCTTTTTTATGTATTGATGGCCTGTGGGTTACTCAGTTCCCTGATGAGTCTCCTTGGCGATTTTGTTTTGGCTGTACGAATAGCAGCTATATCAGGTGTGTTTTTGCCACCCACCGTTATTATCGCAATCTGGAGTTCTCTTGCCATTGGTTACAGGCCTGCACGCTATTTTCTTGTTGCCTGGTGTTTGTTCTTGTGTGGCGTTTTTGGCAGTGCGCTTTTGTATCTCGGGTTCCTGCCGCATACTTTTCTGACAGTATATGCCATGCAGATCGGTTCGACTTTAGAAGTGCTGTTGCTGGGCTATGCTCTGATGGATAAAATTGACCTGCTACGTGAAGATAAAGAGAACGCAAGAGAGCTGGCAAACAGCTACCTGATTCAATTGAATGAAAAACTCGAATCGTTGGTAGCTGAACGAACACTGGAATTGAGTGAAAGTAACAAAGAACTGAAAGAGCTTGCTGTACGTGACAGTATGACAGGGCTCTTAAATCATAAAGCGTCCATCGAATATTTGCAGAAGATGCAAAAATATGCCCACCGCTATGGCCATGATTTATCTGTGGTTATGCTTGATGTTGATCATTTTAAGCGGATAAACGACACCTATGGACATAGTGTCGGCGATATTGTACTTATTCTTATTGCTGATGTGGTGGCCAAAACTCTGCGGGAATCAGATGGTTGCGGACGTTATGGTGGTGAAGAGTTTATTATGATTCTTTCTGAAACAGATGTAAAGGATGCCTGGAAGCTTGCAGAGCGAATGCGGAAAAATGTTGAGGCTCTGGAGATAGAAGAAATAGACGGGACTTCACTTTCAGTGAGTCTTGGCATCTCCATCTTTGATCCTGCCGATCCTGAAGCCAATCTTATGTTACAAGCGGATAAGGCATTGTACAATGCAAAAAACAATGGCCGAAATCAGGTACAAGTCTATGGCTAAAGGGCTCTAAAGAGCTACGTTTTTGACAAGATTCTTTTGGTAAACTGTCGTAGTATGTCGTTCCTATGAATATCCTAATCGTCAAAACCAGTGCCATTGGTGACGTAACCCATACCATGCCTGCACTGAATTGCCTGAGAAATCATTTTCCTGAGGCGCATATCACCTGGCTTGTGGAAGAAGCCGCATCAGACCTGATTGTGGGGCACAAATCCGTTAACAGAATTCTTGTTTCCAAACGTCAGCAATGGGTAAAAGAATTTCGTGGTGGCGAGTGGCTTAGCTCAATAAAAAAAGCCAGGAATTTTGTAAGGGAGTTGCGGGAAAGAGAATACGATCTGGTCATTGATTTTCAGGGTTTGCTCAAGAGCGGCATCTGGGTCTGGTTATCCAGGGGAAAAAAACGGGTTGGTTTTGGTAAAGGGATGCAGCACTCGGAGTGCAGTTATGTTTTTCTAAACAAAAAAGTGCCTGCTGTGGATATGGAAATCCATGCACTGGACAGGGAACTGTTATTGCTTGAGGCGATAGACGTTCCGTGTACAGAGGTCGTTTATGATTTCCCCATTACTCCTCTGCACCGGCAAAAAATTGATAAATTATTAACCGAAGCCGGATTCCAGAAAGAAACACAATCCCTTATTGCCATCAATCCCCAGACTAAGTGGGAAACCAAACTCTGGTATAATGACAGGTTTTCTGAGGTGGCTGACAGGCTTGCAGCAAAGGATGTTTATGTTGTTTTCACCG
>JAOZLM010000334.1 GCA_029934815.1 Desulfocapsa sp.
GTGATAGTGGTGGGCTTGAGCACGGCAGAATTTGATAAAGCACGGCAGGAAGATAAGGTCCATGCGTGGCTCATGGGAGCTGTTCTTTTCCTGCTTGGAAGTGCGGGGCTCTATTTTCTTTTTTTGTATCAATCGTACCGGGTAACCAGATCTACCCTCGCCAATATGCAGCTCTATACTGAAAATGTGATCGAGAGCATGCCCACTGGTCTGATAAGTCTTGATGAAAAAGGCGTACTGGTCTCACAAAATAGTATGGCAGAAGCACTGCTTGCTGAGACAGAGACCGCTGTTGAAGGATTTCTCTCAAAAATCGATAGACAAAACAGTGAACAGGAAATTATCTGTTCTTCAACAAAGGGGGAGAACATCCCCGTTAAAATAAATATTTCACCGCTTCTTAACCATAAGGGTGAGGCCAGCGGGCAGGTTTTGATTTTACAGGATATGCGGGAAATCCGAAAAATTGAACAGCAGCTGGAACTCTCCAGACGACTGGCCTCCCTTGGCAGAATGGCAGCAGGTATTGCCCACGAAATCAGAAATCCACTGGGGACGTTACGAGGCTTTGCCCAGTATTTTGGAAAAATCGCAGAACCTGAAACCGATGGACAAAAATACGCAGAACTTATGGTTTCTGAGGTGGATAGGTTGAATGAATCCATATCCACCCTGCTGCAATTTGCAAGGGCTCCTGAACCGCAATGTGTCGAGCTTGATGCGAATATGTTGTTTGAGAAGGTGCAAAATCTGCTGGATGCTGAATGTGAAGCGGCGGGTATTACACTTGTTCAGAGCGTTGAGCAGGAAGCCCGGTTATATGCTGACCCTGATCTTTTATTACAGGTACTGCTCAATATTATTCAAAATGCTATCCGGGTAACTGATTCGGGTGGCGAAATACGAATGAGCCTGTCTCTGCAAAACACAAATAGTGTTCTTACCATTACAGATAGTGGTCATGGAATGAGTGATGAGGTGCAGAAACAGATTTTTGATCCTTTCTTCTCAACCAGAAAAGAGGGCACAGGATTAGGACTTGCCATCAGTCATCAAATAGTCGAACAACACCATGGCCGAATGGAAGTAACAAGCACTGAAGGGCAGGGAACAACAATGAAAGTGATTTTACCGGATATTCAGAATGGCTGAACAACAGAAACAACAAATTTTGCTGGTTGATGATGATATTGCTCATCGTACCATGCTGAAAGTAAATCTTTCATCTCTGTATGAACTCTTTGAAGCAGAAGATGGTGATGAAGTTTTGCCCTTCCTTGAGTCTTGTGCTGTTGATCTGATCCTGCTGGATATGAAAATGGCCCGAATGAATGGCCTTGAAACACTTACTCTTTTGCAAGAATCCCCATTTGCTTCAATTCCGGTAATAGTGCTCACAGCTTTTTCCTCTGTTGAGGTAGCTGTAAAGGCGATGCGTGAAGGCGCCTATGATTATGTGGCGAAACCGATAGACATGGATGAACTGCATCTCGTAATAACAAGAGCCCTTGGCTTTCAGGAGTTGAAAGCGGAAAATAAACGTCTACAGAAACATATCGATCAGGATGTTTCGTTTGGAGGTATCATTGGCAGCGGGCCTGCCATGGAAGAGCTGTTTGAAACCCTTACGCTTGTCGCTCCAAGTGATGCAACACTACTTGTCAGCGGAGAAACAGGTACTGGAAAAGAACTTGTGGCCAGCGCGTTACACAGGGAGAGCAATAGGGAGTCAGGGCCTTTTATAAAGGTGAACTGTGCGGCCTTAAATGAAAACCTCCTTGAATCTGAGCTTTTTGGTCATGAAGAAGGAGCTTTTACAGGAGCTGTATCTGCTCGCAAAGGCTGTTTTGAGCAGGCTGACGGGGGGACGCTTTTTTTAGATGAAATTGGAGATATGAGTCTCGCCACCCAGACAAAGATCCTCCGCGTATTACAGGAAGGAGAGCTGAATCGTCTGGGAGGAAGTGAAGTTATCCATGTTGATGTACGACTTGTTGCAGCCACCCATAAAAATCTGGAGGAAATGATCGGAGCCGGAACATTCAGACAAGATCTCTTCTTCAGATTATCTGTAGTACCGGTAACGCTTCCACCTCTTCGTGAACGCTGGGGGGATATCCCAAAACTCGCAGCTCTTTTTTTAGAACGATATGCTACAAAAAACAGAAAAGATCTGAAAGGGTTTCATCCGGAAGTGATACGTATATTTATGCATTTTCCCTGGCCCGGTAATATCCGGGAGCTTGAAAATACTGTGGAACGAGCAGTTATTCTTTGTCAGGGAGAGCGAATTACTCTTCAGGAGCTTCCCCCGCAAATGCTGCCGGGCGAGATGCGTTCAAATGAACAAAAAAAAGTAGCCTCAACCACACCAACCCTGCGTGATATGGAGCGGGAAATGATTCGGGCGACCCTTGCTGAAAACGATGGAAATAAAAGCAAGAGTGCCAAATTATTAGGAATTGCGCGCCAGACTCTGCTCAATAAAATTAAGGAGTATGGTCTCGGCTGATGGAGGGCTGAAATTGTAATACTTTGCTGCAGACTTCCTGAGCTTATAAGTACAACTCGTCACCATCCTGTAATGGTCTGTTCCATTCTGTGACAAATGTTGTATCGAATTCACGCAGGCTTCCTGTTGTTTCTTCCAGCGTTCGGTCAATGGTATTTTCAATTGTCTGCAGAACGGACTCATCAAGCTTGCGGGTTTCCTCTTTTGTTACACCGTGAGCATCCCATTTGGGGCCAAACATGGCTACCAGTCTGTACATGAGAAGAGCTTTCTTCTTACTAACTCCGTCACATCGCATTGCGTAATAAAACATTTTGTGAACGTCTTTGTGTGGCTTACGTTTTTTATCGCACTCAACATCATGTATTACACTTGCACGCCGAAAATCACCCACGTATGGAGTGCCAATCTTTTTTCCCCATGCCCAGGATGGAATGGATGCTCCATTAATCTTATCTCCGATTTCAGCGGTCCAGGAGATGCCTTTAGGGTCAATATAGGTAAAGTCCCTGACCAGTTCCATTTTCCTGTCTTTACCAGAGTGTTTCAACCATTT
>JAOZLM010000335.1 GCA_029934815.1 Desulfocapsa sp.
TAGTACTTCCATCACATTTACATGGTTTAGTAAAAATGCGTGAAGCCTTGCTTTATAAAAAAGGGAAAGAAAAGTGCGTCCACTGTCTTCTTTGCAGTCATTATTGTACTATCCCCAATGGCGGGTGTGGTCGGTGCGGAGTACGACAGAATCAGGATGGTATCCTCTATAGTCTGGTCTACGGACAACTTGTTGCAAAAAATGTCGATCCCATAGAAAAAAAACCGCTGTTTCATTTGCTTCCCGGGAGTTTGTCTTATTCGATCGCCACTGTTGGTTGTAATTTATCCTGTCACCATTGTCAGAACGCATCAATTTCACAAGTGAAGGCATGTAAAACAGAACAGGTGGCCGGACAATTATACAGCGCAGAAGAAGTAATCAGTGCGGCCCTCAGCTCCGGCGCCAAATCCATCAGCTACACCTATGTCGAGCCCACTATATTTTTTGAATTTGCCCTGGACTGTATGAAGCTTGCCAAAGAGCAGGGGTTGAAAAATGTTTTTGTGTCCAATGGTTTCATGAGCAAAGAAGCAACGGAAGCTCTTGTCCCCTATCTGGACGCAATTAATATTGATTTAAAAGCATTCACTGATTCTTTTTATTCTTCTGTCTGCGGAGCTCGCTTACAACCGGTACTCGATTCCATCCTGCGTATGCACAAGGCGGGTGTACTGCTTGAAGTGACGACCCTTGTGATTCCGGGGCATAACGATAGCGAAGAAGAGTTGCGAGATATCGCTGAGTTTATCTACTCGGTTGATCCTGATACCCCGTGGCATGTTAGCGGATTCTATCCCACCTACAATATGACAGATCGATCCCCAACGCCTGTTAGCACTCTGGATAAGGCCAGAGATATAGGCATTGCAGCTGGTTTGCACTATGTTTATACAGGAAACCGGCCAGGCAGTGGTGGTGAAAATACATCTTGCCCATCATGTGGGATTGAGGTTATTCTAAGGCACGGTTTTTCCATAAGTGAAAACAGACTGCTTAACGGCTGCTGCCCTTCATGTGGTCAGCCTATTCACGGAATATGGAAATAAATTCTCGCAGGAATTTTCAATCAAAATATTAAGAGGTTTGTTGTATGAAACGTTCAGTTCACTCTGTTCTGTTATTGGGTTTTAGTGTGTTGCTGCTGGCAACACTTTCGTCTTGTGCCAGTACCTATTATGGAGCCATGGAAAAGGTGGGCGTTCATAAACGTGATATCCTCGTTGATCGGGTTGAAGATGGCCGTGATGCACAGGCGGGTGCGCAGAAACAGTTCCAGTCTGCTCTTGAACAGTTTGATTCCATAGTTAAGCTTGAAGAGACAGATCTAAAGAAAGCGTACGATAAGTTTGATAAAGAGTATAAAAAATGTAAAGGCGCTGCAGACGATGTTTCAACACAAATCGATAAGATTGAATCTGTTGCCGACGCACTCTTTAAAGAGTGGAAGAGCGAACTTAAACAATATGAAAACAAAGAGTTACGTCGTTCCAGTGAAAAGCAGCTGGCAGCAACCAAATCCCGTTATGCAGATATGCTGGAAACCATGAAAACCGCAGAACATTCCATGGATCCTGTGCTCCGTATTTTTCATGATAACGTACTTTTTTTAAAGCATAATCTAAACGCTCAGGCCATTGGCTCTTTGCAGTCAGAATTTGCTACCCTCGAAGGTCACATAGATGAACTGGTAGAATCTATGAATGTTGCCATCGCTTCTTCCAATCAATTTATTTCAGAAATTAAAGAATAAAAATGGCTATTCAAACACATTCCATCGTTGCTCTGGTTGGTCGTCCCAATGTTGGTAAATCGAGCCTGTTTAATCGTATCACCAGATCCAGAAAAGCGCTGGTTGACCCCACTCCCGGTGTTACCCGGGATCGTCACTACGATAAAGTGACGTGGGATGACAAAGTCTTTATGCTGGTGGATACCGGAGGCATTGAAGACGCCAGTGGCGATGTTATGGATGGGCATATTCGTAATCAGGCCATGGCTGCCATTGATGAAGCCGATATTATTCTCTTCGTGATGGATGGTCGCGAAGGTGTAACTCCGCAGGATCATGAAGTGACAAATCTGTTGCGGCGCACGAATAAAACCGTTTTTTATGTGGTCAATAAAATCGATAGCCCGGCACAGGACGAGGAAGATATACCCCAGTTTTATGAGCTTGGTGTGGATGAATTCTGGCCGGTATCAGCAGAGCACAAATACGGGTTTGGAACTCTTATGAATGCTTTGTCTGAAAAACTGATAGTAAACGATGATAACCTGAGATTGCCGGATGATACAGTGAAGGTGGCTTTTTTCGGACGTCCCAATGTCGGAAAATCTTCCATGATTAATCAGATCCTCGGGCAGGATCGTATGGTTGTTTCCGAGGTGTCGGGTACCACCCGTGATTCGGTGGACACGTTACTCACCCACGGAAAATACAGCTACTTGCTGATCGATACCGCAGGTATCAGACGAAAAGGAAAAACCACTGAGAAGCTTGAAAAGTTTTCAATTTTAAAGGCGCTTGCAGCCCTTGAGAAATGCGATATTGCAGTCGTCCTGATTGATGCCGAAGAAGGCATCACAGAGCAGGATACCAAAGTAATCGGCTATACTCAGGAGCAGGGAAGAGGGCTAATCCTGGTGGTTAATAAGTGGGATCTGGTAAAAGACGATAAGATTCGCCAGAAACAGATCATGGGTGAGATTGCCCTTGCTGTTCCTTTTGTTGGCTTTGCACCGCTACTTACAGCGTCTGCTCTAACCGGCTACGGTATAAAACGCCTTTTCCCAACCATTGGAACTGTGTTTAAACAGTTCACTTCTTCGTTCCCAACCTCTGCACTCAACAGGTTGTTGAAAGATGCTGTGGAAGATCACTCGCCGCCAATTTATAAGAATAAGCGTCTCAAATTTTATTACACCTCTCAGGTGGGGCATCGTCCGCCCAAATTTGTTGTGATGAGCAACAGTTCCAAAGGGGTGCATTTTTCTTATGAGCGCTATCTTGTGAATAAATTCCGGGAAGGATTAGGGCTTGATAAAGTGCCTTT
>JAOZLM010000336.1 GCA_029934815.1 Desulfocapsa sp.
GACACTGTTTACAGACACCTTTCATATTGTCACGACGTTCTTCCCACGCAACAACATTAACTGCTTCTTTCTCAACAGGTACTTTCTGCCATTTACCACCGGTAAACTTGAATTCTTTGTACTTAATAAGCTGTCCTGGCTGTGGAGCAATCTCGCCGGGGATATCTTTCTGAGTACCGTCTGCAAATTCAACACGGTTCAGTTTAGCAGATACCTTTGGACGAAGTGTCCAGGAAATACGATCACCAACATTATGGGTATTTGGCGAAACAGAACCATCAGCCTTCATGTAGGAACCCATATGACAGGTGGAACAGGTAGGAGCGGTATAGTAATCTTTACCAAGTACCCATTTACCGGATTTATGGATGTTCATGCCGTTCATACCACGATCACGTGTAGCGGTGTAGTAGGCAATACCATGTTTTGACTCAAGATAAATCTCTGCTTGTGGATGATCAGGACCAAGATGGCATTTTCCACAGTTTTCAGGCTGGCGAGCGGTGGAAGCTTTAAAAGAGTGCTTGCCATGACATGCATTACAGGCACCTCTGGTTCCATCTGCATGCAGACGACCAATACCACTATTAGGATAGGTCATAGGATCCATCATGATAGCTTTATGCTGGTTCAACAGTGGCTTACCGTTGTCGTCCTTCAGTACTTTTAAGATACTACCATGACACTGCCAACAACCGTTAACGGCATCAGCTTTGTCTTCCATAGAACAGATAACTTCACCAACCACGTTATCCAAAGAAGCCATAATCTGGCCAGCGGAAGCATGGTGAGAAGGAGCCTGCTGCTTTACTTCATCAGCATGACAATATCCACAATCTTTAGGAGTCTGAATGGTTTTAATAAATGCACCTTCGTGCATATAACCGTACTCATCACCTTCGTCTGCAGCATGACAAGTAAAACAGGCAACGGAACCATCTTGAGCCGCCGCATGAGGAGAATTCTTCCACTGCATAACCAGTGAATAATTTTCTTTCTGATGACAGTTAATACACTTAACGTTAGCTTCTTTATTAGCGTCGTCCTGTGTATTCATGGATGCTTTGGTAGTTGCAAAAGACGGACTTGCAATCAACATACCAAGAGCTGCCACTGAAAGAGTAGTCTTCCAATATTGCATATTTTCTTTCCTCCCATAGGAAATTATTAATGTGCCGGGTTATCCGGCTGTTCACACTTTGTAAATACGAATTCAATGACTGGAAGAGTTCAGAATATGAACCCTTCCAGATCTTACTAAATTATGCGGCTTCAGTATCTTCTTCTGTTTGCCAGAAAGGAAGTATCTTACCGATGATCCAAAGAATAACCACAGGAGCAATCATAATGAAAATCGCTACTGCAATTCCCTCTTTTTCAAACCACATTGGATGAAAAGTGGTTGCTCCGCGTTCACTCTTAGACATAAGCTGTCCACCCACAACAACGTTCCAGCGCATGAGTATTACCTGAAGCAGAATCATGATGGAGACGATGGGTGCAAAAAAGAGCAGGAGCCCATCTTTAAATTTGATCAGACTCATAAACATCAGCAGGAAGAAAGGGATCACTGAGAAGATACCGACCTGATACACCCAGAAGGTGGTAAACAAAGGCCCTGAGTAGAGCGCCTCAAGTGTATGCCAGTGATGGGTCGCCATGTAAAAATGAGAAAAAAGCTCAAGCATTTCAAATACAAAGTCGAGAATGAAAAATCCCCAGAGGAACTTAATCAGTGTCTGCACACAATCAATATCGATCTTCTTTCCTGATGCTTTCATCAGTATAATATAGGTAAGAATAATACCGGCAATTCCTGAGACACAGGCAGAAAGTAAAAAGATAAGGGGCATAAGTGGTGTTGCCCAGAGAGGATTGGCTTTAATTCCACCAAAGATAAACCCGACATAACCATGCAGTACGCAAGCCATGGGGATACCGATGGCAGCAAGAAAACTGATAATTTTATGATCAAGTTTCAATGCTTTTTCTGAAACATTGTCAGAACCAAGGCCAAGAATACCATACACCATCTTCATAAAACCGGTTGCTTTGGCTCCAAGAGCAACAACTGTTGGTCTGAAAATAAAGATGATTTCCAGCAGCAGAACAATAAAATATGCTGAATAGATATAACCAAAACCAGCCATTGCTGATGTTGGATTTGGAGTCAGCATCATGGACATTGCACGTTCTGGGTGGCCAAGGTGGTTCATCAATGGCCAGGTTGCGCAAATCAAAAATGCCAGGGCAAACAGTAGTGAAAACTGAGCCACCGGTTTAAGTGCTTTAATGTGAAACACATGGTAGAGGGACGACACAATAAATGCACCGGCCACAAGACCTGTAATGTATGGATAGAGTACGATCATCAGGCTCCAGTGAACATGAAGATCGTTGGGAAAAATATAATTGGAAATTGCGGCGATAGTATCACCGTGGGCTGCTACAGCACTCATTAGACCACCTCTCTTCTTAAACCAAGATAGTGAAGTTGCGGCTGGTTCCCCATACCCGGTTTCAACACCGAAATAATATGCGGCTCACGCATAATCTTATACACCTCGGAAGTCTTATCGTTCAGATCACCAAATTTTCTGGCTTGTACTGGACATACGTCTACACATGCAGGCAATAATCCTTTACGAACACGGTGATAACACCAAGTACATTTCGAAGCAGTTTTGGTCACAGGGTGCAGGAAGCGCACTGAGTATGGGCAGGCCTGAATACAGTATCCACAACCTACACAGCGTTTGGCATCAACAAGAACAAATCCATCTTCTGTTTTGTAAGTTGCACCAACCGGACACACTTGTGTACAGGATGGCTTTTCACACATATTACAAAGTTTCGGTACAAAGAACGTATCACGCACAGGATGCGGAATATCTGTACGAGCTTTGGTGTAGCCGTCAAGTCCGCCATTGGGAGAATCGACAAACACTTCATCATGATCATCAACAATATAGCGCTCAACCCAGGTACGATAATTCCCGTCAGGTACATTATATTCGTTTTTATCAG
>JAOZLM010000337.1 GCA_029934815.1 Desulfocapsa sp.
TTTCTCTGACGGAAGAGGAAGAACTCTCCATGCAAGAGGTGTTGGATAATCATCCTATGAATATCCCGCGCTACTATCTCAGTCTCATTGACCCCAACGATCCCAACGACCCCATTCGCAAGCTGGCAATTCCCACAGCAGAGGAGTTGGTTGTGGCCGGTCAGATGGGCGAAACCACTGGAGATCCTTACGGTGACGACAAACACAATAAGGGAAACGGGATTCTACACAAGTATCCTTACTCAGCTTTGGTCGTGGCCACCGAATACTGTTCAATGTATTGCCGCCACTGCTTCCGCAAGCGTTTGGTGGGGCTGCCCAACGACAAGACCGTCGAGAACTTTCAGAATGCCGCCAAGTACATTGCCGAACACAAGGAAATCACCAATGTGATTATTTCTGGTGGTGATCCCATGATGCTGCCCACCAGGGTCATCGCTCAAATGCTGGAATCCTTAAAGGATATCGATCATGTGAACTATGTCCGCATCGGAACACGTACTCCGGTTGTGTATCCTCTACGTTATTTTGATGATGAGTTGATCAAAGTACTACACGATTTCAACCAGCACAAAGCTCTCTACATACCAACCCATTTTAACCACGTTAATGAAATCACCGACCTGGCCAAAGAGGCTGTGATGCGCATCCGTAATGCCGGTATCACCGTGAACAATCAAGCAGTGTTCCTCAAGGATGTCAATGACAGCGTAGAGGACCTTAAAGACCTGATGAACGGACTAATCCGTATCGGAGTGAACCCCTACTACCTGTATCAGTGCATGCCCGTTTCGCGTGTACGCCATCACTTTCAGGTGCCCCTGAAGCGCGGCGTGGACATTGTGTCCGAAGCCAAGCGTCATTTGGACGGATACGCCAAGCGTTTCAAGTTCATCATGGGCCATGACATCGGGAAAATTGAGATCTGCGGACGTAAGGATGATATTTTAGTGATGAGCCAAATCCACTCTCGACCAGAGCACCCCGAAGAGGCATCCCGCATTCTGATGGGACATCTGACTGAAAACGCCGGTTGGTTCGAAGACCTTGACTTGATGTAATAACAGCGTTTCTACATCTCATTGAGATGTGAATTGGCAAGCTTATGTTTTGGAAATTTAACCGGGGCGTAGATGCTTCCTGATATGCGTAACCGCCGGACTTTAAAGAAAATAGTTGGGAGAACGTAAGAATGGCCAATGAAAATCTTTGCAATTTCACATAATCATTAAACATTACCCTCCTCCTATATCTTTCTGATACCCACCTTAGTGAGGAGAGGAAAAGAGCCAAGTAGAGGTGTGCGTGGGCAATATTGACTACTTCCAGACGGGGGGAGGTTTAGGTGTTTTCCAAACACCGTATAATCGATCAAACTAAATTAATATTCTCCTCATCTTTTCGTCTTTTCTCAATAACTAGTGGTAAAAGAATGAAAAAGTTGGTTGGGTTGAGGAGCGGAACCTAACTACATGTACCCATAAAACCTTGCAGACTCTCCACCTAGGCTACCTTTCAATAAATCTCTCATAATACTCACGCGCAGTCATGCGTTCTGCGCAGGGAAAACAAATGAACTCTTCAAGGTCATCAGGGTTACCGTAGATTCCATCCGTCTTGTTAACATCAAAATAGCCAGCACAGCACTCACAGCTACGGACATCATAGGTTCCTTCATTAATGCCATCAATCCACTCTTTTGCTAACGACTTAAATGGCACGTAGCCCATAAAGCATATTGAATCTGTTGCCGGATCGAATTTAAGCTCAGGGTAGTTAATCATTCTAATGATAAACTCCCACATGCTTGCTTCTAGATCTACATTAAGAGCTTGGTTTGCAGCAGTTACAGAGAGAGATTCTTGTTTGATATTCTTCATATTTGCTTTACTAGAAAAAAGAAACATAGAAGGTTATAAATTTGCAGATTGGGAGAATAGCAGTCTGATTATGAAACTCAAGCCCGACCTTTTTCCTGATTCCCTCTCCACAAATACTTCTCAATTTATTTAATCACACCTGAAATGTTTTTAATAAAAATTTGAGTGAAGAAATCAGAAGGGAGTCAGGGCAAGGTTAAGCATTTAAGCAAAACTGCAATTTAAGATAACCTGAATAATCTCAGTCTTTCATTAGCTCCATAGCCGCATTAATAATGGATGGGGAATCGAGTTTGGAGTTTTTCCAAAGTGTTTTTTGCGGCCCGTGCTCAATAAAGTGATCTGGGTGTCCAAGAATGTGGGTTTTCACTGCAAAGAGTTTGTTTTTGGATAACATTTCCAGGACAAGGCTGCCAAAGCCGCCATGCTCGCTATTGTCTTCCACTGTCACAACACGGCCTGTTTTGTCAGCCCAGTGACAGATTAATTCTGTATCCAATGGTTTGATGAAACGCGGATTTATAACAGCGGCATCAATACCCAGTTTTTCTAAGCCTTCTGCTGCTCTTAATGCCGGGTAAACTCTGTTGCCAATGGGCAGCAGCAGGATATCCTTTCCTTCCCGTAAAACTTCCCCTTTACCGGTTTCAAGAATTACGAGTTCTTTATCCAGCGTTATATCTTCTCCGGATCCACGTGGGTATCTGATTGCCGTGGCACCAGGTAAAGAGATAGCCGTGTGTAACATATGTTGAAGTTCGTTCTCATCTTTTGGTGCCATGTAGGTGAGGTTTGGTATAAATCTCAGGAAGGAGATGTCGAAGACTCCGTGATGGGTTGGTCCATCATCGCCAACCACACCTCCTCGGTCAATGGCAAGAGTCACAGGGAGATTGGGAATACAGACATCATGGATGATCTGATCAAGGGCCCTTTGGAAAAATGATGAATAGATGGCGACCACCGGTCGTATCCCTTCGGTTGCGAGGCCGGCAGCAAAGGTCACAGCATGTTGTTCTGCTATACCCACATCAAAAAAGCGATCGGGAAATTCTTTGGAAAATTTGGCGAGCCCGGTTCCTGCGGGCATTGCAGCTGAGATGGCTGCAACATTCGGATTTGTACTGGCAATTTTGCAAA
>JAOZLM010000063.1 GCA_029934815.1 Desulfocapsa sp.
AGTATTGCATTTCCACAAGAGTGATGGCGTCGTAAAAACTCTTCATCTTCTTCGTCACTTCAAATTTGCTGTCGTTGCGGCGTACTTAAGTACGCCTCACTCCATCAAATTTGAGTTCCTCGAATATGAAGTTTTTCACCCGAACAAAGGGCATAAATACTTAGCCATCCAAAATTTAGGTTTTTACGAGTTTATCAAGAGTGATGAGTATGAGTAAACAACAAACAGCTATCCGTGAAATCTGGATGGTGAGCCGTGAATACGGAAATATCGCTGGTGCCGGTGGGGTAAAAGACGTGGTTGCAGGTCTTTCTGTAACGCTTGCCCGTTGGACAGGCCGGACTGTGCATGTGGTCTTGCCCTGTTATGGTTTTATGCAGCCGAAGAAGCTTGGTTTTTCTCCCCTGGCTGATCCTGTGCAGACAGATAAACAGCTCACTTTTGCAACAGATCTGAATTATCCGAAGAAAGAAAGAAGAGAACAGGTGGCAGTGTGGCACGCAAAAATCGAAAAAGTGAATATTTATCTTCTTGATGCGGAACGTTTTAATGAAAAACTGGACGTATACACCTACAGCGCCGCAGAAGAAAGATCGCAGCCATGGCAGAAAAAAGGAGAGGGGCATTTCGATTATTTTGCCATGAATATCCTGTTGCAGAAGGCAAGCCTTGATTTGATGATGCTTCTTAGTGCGTCTCCAGATGTAATCCATTGCCATGACGGACATACTGCCGTATTACCGGCCATGATTGCAGAACTCCCCGGTTACAGAAATTACTTTACACAGACGGCTTGTGTGGTCACGGTACACAACGCCGGAAAAGGCTATCATCAGGAAATTGCAGATCTTGAATTTGCGGCATCCAGCAGTGGATTACCGTTGGATTTTGTACAATCTTCAAGACTTGATGATTGTTTTGATCCCTTTCTTGCCGGCAGTCATTCAGCATTACTCAATACGGTAAGTGAGAATTATGCACGGGAGCTGCGGGAAACATCCGACGATCTTCTCACTGGTTGGCTTGGTCATACTCTTCTCGAACGAAATATTAAACTGGAAGGCGTGACCAATGGAATTGATCCCGATGTGTTTTCTGCAACGAATCCCAAACAAACTGGAGTGGTGGCAGCGTTTGATCTTCTGAAAGACAAAGAACTCAAGGGAAAGAAGAAGTGCAAAGAAGCGATCCTGCAACTGGTAAACAGGAAAAAAGAGATAGCAGGTATTCGTCAATCCGGATTTTTAAGTATAGACGCAACACTTCCTCTGATTACTTTTATTGGTCGCCTCAGCGATCAGAAAGGAGTGGATGTTCTCACCCGTGCTTTAGCCAGTCTGCTTGAAAAACGAAAGGATTTCCAGTTTCTGCTACTTGGAAGCGGGAGCGTCCGGGATGAGGCTGGTTTGATTGCACTTGCAGAAAAAAGCAAAAATGCAGGGCGTGTAGCAATCCTTCGGGGCTATGATACACAACTGGCAACAAAGATTTACGCTGCCGGCGATTTTTTTGTGATTCCATCCCTTTACGAGCCATGCGGCCTTACCGATTTTATGGCACAACTCTTTGGCAATCTTCCCGTTGTGCATCATGTCGGTGGGCTGGTGAAGGTGCAGGACGGCAAGACCGGATTTGCCTACCCCGCCCAGAGTGCCGTAGCTCTTACCAGAACAATTGAACGAGCACTGGATCTGTTTAATACAAACCCAACGGCCATTCGCAACATGCAGCGACAGGCAGTGGAACTGATAGAAAAACACTACACCTGGAAAATGGTGAGTAAAAAATATCTGGATTTGTATAAGAAAGCCAAAAAAATGAAAATATCGTAATAAACCAACTTTGACAAGCTCGTAAGAACCTAAACTTTAGATGGCTAAGTAAAAAACTTCATATTCGAGGAACGCAAATTTGATGGAATGAGGCGTACTTAAGTACGTCGTAATGACAGCAAATTTGCAGTGACGAAGAAGATGAAGAGTTTTCACCCGAAAAAAGGGTATAAATACGACGCCATCAACTTTATGGAGGATTCACATGACAATCAAGATAGGAATTAATGGTTTTGGCCGTATTGGCAGAAGTATTTTTCGGGCACTCTCCAAAGACGCTGCCTTTGCAAATATAGAAGTTGGTGTTATCAACGATCTTACTGATACACCGACCCTTGCTCATCTGTTGAAATATGATTCAATAATGGGTGTTTTTGATGCCGAAGTGAGCCATGACGATACAGGAATTATCGTTAATGGTCAGCATATTCAGGTGACCAGTCACCGTGATCCTGCTGATATTCCATGGGGTGCTGAAGATGTTGAGTATGTTGCTGAATGCACCGGGCTTTTCCGGGATGCTGATAGCGCAAGAAAGCATATAGATGCGGGCGCACAAAAGGTTGTGATTTCAGCTCCTGCCAAAGGAGAAGTGAAGACTTTTGTAATGGGAGTCAATGAAGATGAATATGATGCAACCATTCATCATGTCGTTTCCAACGCTTCCTGTACTACTAATTGCCTGGCTCCTGTGGCCAAGGTAATTCTTGATAATTTTGGTATCAAGAGCGGTATTATGACCACCGTCCATGCATATACCGGTGATCAGCGACTCCTTGATTTCCCTCATTCTGATCTTCGCCGGGCGAGAGCCGCTGCTCTTTCCATGATCCCCACCAGTACAGGAGCGGCAGCTGCCGTTGCTCTGGTTATTCCGGAATTGAAAGGGAAATTTGATGGATTAGCCGTTCGGGTGCCCACTGCAAACGTTTCTTTGGTGGATGTGGTGATGGAAGTGGAGCAGGAAACAACCGTTCCTGAAGTAAATCAGGCACTGGCAGAAGCTGCTAACAGATATCTTGGCTATACGGAACTCCCTCTGGTTTCCATTGATTTCCAGGGGAATCCACACTCTTCAATTGTTGATGCCGGCTCTACAAAAGTACTTGGTACAACCATTAAGATACTGAGCTGGTATGATAATGAATGGGGATATTCTAACCGTATGCTTGATCTTATTCTGTATATGGAGGCCAATAAGGCTCTTTGATAATAACCACAGTCTTTTGGCGTAACTAGACGTCCTGTCAGTTTTTCTGATGGGACGTTTTTGCGTTTCTGCTTAAGAAGATACTTGAAATTATCGTCGAAATGTCAGATAGTTGAGAAATGAAAATAAATACTACTACCCAGAATATTGAATCGGATGCTTTAAAGGCAAATCTTCTTGAAACAGCAGAGGAAGTTGTCCTCGATCCTAAGCTGCAACTCCTTCTTGATATTGTTTCCCGCTATAAGGGCTTGCATAATACTCTCGAAAACCTGCTTCTTGAGATCTGCCATCCCTATCGTAACTGGAATCTTCTCATCCCGCAGTTGCGCAGTTTTGTCTTAAAAAATTCCAATTATTACGTCCGTCATGAAGATGGACCTGCTGCATTCAGTCTCTTTGCCGGGCTGTTTCTTCAGGCCATGAAGGATAGTGAAAAAAACAGCAAACTCCTCTCCCAGATTATCGAATCACAGGTGGCCTGGGTAGCAAAAATAGTGGGGCTTTTTTCAAGTGAGGTTTTACTCACCTACCAGTCATCCTTAGATAGCTATTTCCTTGCTCTGTTGACACTTGATAATGGGGAAAGCCCGATCATGATGCATATTGTGCAGGGACAGCATCCGATGAAAAGGCTGGCCACTTCTTTGCTGGCCTTTGCAGGAAAAGAACAATCACAGGCAGCCTTTGATTATTGCTCAATAGCAAGACTCATGCAGGCTATTTTGAAACGAAATTACCAGTACTGGCTGGAAGAAGAAGATCCACTCCCCTGGTTTATGAACAAGTGTGGAGTGCTCTGTGAAGATTTTCATTCGGGGCAGTTGTTTTCTGCAATTTCTCACGAGTCCATGCGCAAAAATAACGAGACGGTGAGCAGTATTGATGTGGATAGCGCTCCTGTATCAGCCCTTACACAACTACTCGATCTGCCGGCTCATGTTGATATTGTACGTTTGTATAAAGAAATCCCGGTGAACCTTGCCAAGGCAGATGCTAAGGAATTGGGAACATCCCGGGAACAGGGGCTTCCGCTCGATCGTTTTGCAGAAAACCAGAAACTGCTCTTTCTCTTTCGCATCATGGATACCAAAGGCCTTTACCTGATCCATGAAGAAACCTTAAGGGAAATTAATCGCTCGCTGGTGCAGCTTATTCGGCTCCAGAATTTCGAAGATATTGAAGAGTTTTTGCTTACTACATTTCAGCTCTTAAAAGCGAATGTACGAAAATATCCCCACACATCTCTGCAATGTATTCAGGTGCTGGGCGGCGAGGTGTTTAAACGTAAAAATGCGCGTATGGTGGAGGCCTTTCTCTGGCAGGCAGTGCGTTTTGGTTTTCAGTATGCCAATGTAATGGGAGTGGATGAAGATTGGCAACCTATAACCAATCCGGCTCACCTTGCTAATATACGGGCATGGTTGAAACTGATTATGCAGGAGCCCAAATGGTGCGGCACGCTCTTTTCAGCACTTATCATCAATATAAAACTGTCCGGAACCTGCGTCAAGGACACCGATCTTTTTCAGCGTGATATAACCAGTTTGCTCAATCATCCCATTGAGCCGGTGTATAATCTCACCAAACAATTCAGTAAGCTGATGCCCGTTTTCTTTAATGAAATCGGAGCAGAGGGCGATCTTCGTGAAGTGTCAACAGAGCTTGATGAGATCCATAAACGCCGCGATCTGCTTATCCATTTCTTACGAAAGCAGAGTCATGTGGAAAGCTCCAACCTGATAGTTGATTTTATTCAGGCGATTTTCACTTTCTGGCTCCACAAGAAAAAAGATGTGTTACTCCCGTTCCTGCCTGAAGAAGTGTATTCAGAAGTTCAGGAATCGGGAAAATTTGTTGATGATCAGCATCTATTAGCGCAGCGTATTCATGCCAATCTACAATTTGAGAATAGTAAAGACCTGCTGTCCTGGAATATTAAAGAAAGACAACAATATCTGAAGGCTCAGGAAGATATTGCGCCGTCTGAACTGCGTCGCTTTGATCTGCTGGTGCAGATGTTTCAACTCCTGAACCAAAAATACAATCTTGATTTTCAGTCACTGCGTTCAGAGCTTGAACAAGCTGCCCAGGAAGGGTTTCCTGAAATGGCAGATTTGCTGGGTACCCTCGAAAACTGTGGGACCATCGAGTGTATAGAAGCCCTGTTGCAAACCCTTGAAGGGCTGAAGCGAACGATCCTTTCCGAGGAAAAGTTTGAAGCAAAAGAAGATATCTACTACAAACGACATATTGCTGTTGATATCCCGTCAGTCTAT
The DNA here is from genome assembly GCA_029934815.1 of Desulfocapsa sp. Classification (GTDB taxonomy): domain Bacteria; phylum Desulfobacterota; class Desulfobulbia; order Desulfobulbales; family Desulfocapsaceae; genus Desulfocapsa. The sequence continues at coordinate 5,322 of JAOZLM010000063.1, forward strand.
GGCAAGTATCAGGAGAAAAAGTTTGACAGTTTGAGTCTCACCTTTCGCCTTGAAAACCTTACCAATATCTTCCTTGAACGTCTGCCGGAAACCGTCAATCTGTCGATTATTACCCAGGCGACATTCTATCGTATTGTGAAGTGTTTAAAGATATTTCTGCGAGCACTTAGTGTGGATGGTATCAGTTCCAGACGGCTGGATACTTATATTTCACTGCTTACCAGTTCCCTCAAGGTCAGGCGTTTTTCCTACACCCAGTATCTGGATATTTTCCGTGGATTGTCGGAAGGTGTTAAAGATGTAATTTATTCCTATTACACCAATATCCACGAAAATAACCTCACCATTATTCTGCCCCAGATCGGGCCTGCAAACCTGCTCACCAACTATCGTTCTCTGTGGGACGATGATGAACCAACAAATTCCGTACACAGTCTGTCTGAAGCATTTTTACGTGATCTCATTGCCACCACATTCGGTCTGCAGCACCTTGATAATTTTATTACCCGAATAATTGGTACCCTTGAAAGCCAGAAAGATATTCTCGACGAAAAACATCTGGATCTGTTAATGACCTATAACCCTAATCGGGCTATTTCCAGTTTGAGTGCTACCAATCCTTATACCCACGATCTGATTCATTTGGGCAACAAAGGTTTTAATCTTGTTACCTTATGTGACGATAAGAAACGGGTTCCTCCCGCATTTATTATCACCACTGAGATCTTTCGCTGTCGGGAAGTGGTGTATGGTTTTGAGAAAGCACGTGACGAATTTATGCAGCGTGTCCGCCTCTCACTCACAGAACTGGAAAGGGAAACAGGACGTGTTTTTGCGGCTCCGGATAATCCTTTATTACTCTCTGTGCGAAGTGGTGCTGCTGTCTCCATGCCGGGAATGATGGCCACAATGGCCAACGTGGGAACCAACGAGGAACTGATTGAAGAGGGGGCCAGAGAACATGGGGATTCTTATCTTGCCTGGGACAATTACCGACGTTTTCTGCAATCCTGGGCCATGACTTCAGGTATGCCACGGGATGAGTTTCAGGCACTAATGGATGTGGCCAAAGAAAAACATAATGTGAGCATGAAGGGACATTTTTCTCCTGTGCAGATGAAAGAGCTGGCCCTTGAATATCAAAAAGTAATTCGGCAGCATGGCATGGGAATTCCCGATGATCCGTGGTTGCAGCTGGTGAGTGCCATAGAGATGGTCTTTGATTCCTGGGAGACGGCAAAAGCCCATGATTATCGAAAAATTATGGACGTTTCTGATTCCTGGGGAACGGCTGTTATTGTCCAGGCAATGGTATACGGCAATAAAAGCCAGTCTTCCGGTTCGGGAGTGCTTTTCACAGCGCATCCCTATCGTAAAGTGCAGCGTGTGGCTTTGTGGGGTGATTATGCCTATGGCGATCAGGGAGAAGATATCGTCTCCGGACTGGTTACCAGTTATCCGATTTCAGTGGAACAGGCAGAGCTTGATGGACGCCGGGTGGAAAAAACCCTTGAAGTACGCTATCCCGGGATTTACCAGGAGCTGTTGTCCATTTCACGGGATCTTGTTTACGATAAACGCTGGAACCCGCAGGAAATTGAATTTACTTTTGAAGGGCCTGATGCTTCTCAGCTGTTTATTTTACAGACGAGGGATATGATCACCATTAAAAAGCAGGAACGCCTGCAGGTCTTTGTAAGAAGTACAGAGCTTGATAATGCCCATCTTGGCAGAGGTATTGGTGTCTCAGGATCAGCCCTGTCGGGACGAGCAGTGTTCACAGAAGAAAACATCAAAGAACTGCGGGAAAGTGATCCGGATACTCCGCTTGTTTTGATTCGTGCAGATACGGTTCCGGAAGATATCAAAGTAATCAATATGGCAGAGGGGTTACTCACCTCAAGGGGTGGACAAACCTCTCACGCCTCTGTTGTTGCAGTACGTCTTGAAAAGACATGTGTAGTTGGTTGTAAGTATTTGAAAGTATATGAGATGCGTCAATATTGTGAAATCGGAGAAACTGTGATAAAATTTGGTGATCCGGTTTCCATAGATGGGCGCAGCGGTCAGGTATTGAGCGGCATCCATACGACCCATGAAGAGATGCATATTTTACCCATTTAATTGAACAGTAAGGAGATAACAGATGGCAAAGAAACAGTTTCTTAAAGGATCAGCCTTGTCGGCGTATGCCCGAAAAAAAGCAGCAAAGCTTGGTCTGGATGGAAAGGGTATGAAGTTGGCGGATATGGTTTGGATGATACAGGAAAAAGAAGGTCATGCAAGTTGTTTTAAGCGTGAAAAAGAATGTAAACAGAACACATGCTGCTGGCAGCTCTCTTGTGGGGCAAAACTGAGCTAAGGGCCATAAGAATTATGCACTGTGTGCTTCTTTAATCCTCATTCCTCGCTCTGATTCGGTGCGCTCTTTTGTGACCATCGACCTTTTCTTGCAGTGGAAGCGGTTTTCCGTAGCCAATTCTGCACAATAGAAGTAAACGAAAAGAAGGTCGCTGGTCAGTTCTGTTTTTTTCAACCACTGGAGTATCGAATGAAGCGTAATCGAATGCTGGCAAATATAGAAGAACAGGGCAATACCCCCTGGGATATTATCATTATCGGCGGTGGTGCAACCGGTCTTGGCTCTGCATTGGATGCGGCTTCCAGGGGATATCGGACATTGCTTCTTGAACAATCTGATTTTACCAAGGGAACCTCGAGTCGTTCGACTAAACTTGTACATGGTGGTGTTCGTTATCTTGCCCAAGGTGATATCTCATTGGTACTGGAAGCACTACACGAACGTGGTTTGATGTGTAGAAATGCGCCCCATCTGGTGAAGAATCAATCGTTTATTATTCCAAATTACGACTGGTGGGATGGGCCTTTTTATACTGTTGGCATGAAAGTGTACGATATGATGGCAGGGAAATTAGGTCTTGGTCCCTCCCAATCTCTGTCTTCCAAAGAAGTGCTACAGGCTATTCCTAATCTGAAAACTGATGGACTCACCGGTGGTGTCATTTATTACGACGGCCAGTTTGATGATTCCCGTCTGGCTGTAAATATAGCACAAACCTGTGCGGAACACGGTGGCGTTTTACTCAATTACATGCGTGTGACTGGCCTTAGTAAAAACAGTGATTCGCTTGTGTCCGGTGTCAAAGCCACCGATCTGGAAAGTGGTAAAGAGTATACACTTCAGGCTAAATGTGTGGTGAATGCCACCGGTGTTTTTGTCGATAATATCATTCGGATGGATGAACCTGATGCCCCACCTCTGGTTAAGCCAAGTCAGGGAGTTCATATCGTGCTGGAGCAGGAATTCTTAAAAGGTGATTCAGCAATTATGATTCCAAAAACGTCTGACGGAAGGGTTCTTTTTGCTGTGCCATGGCATGATAAAGTCGTTGTCGGTACAACAGACACTCCGCTGGAAGAGTGCTCCCTTGAGCCGCGTGCCCTTGAAGAGGAAATTGATTTTATTCTGTCAACGGCCAAGAAATATCTAACCCGGGAACCGCAGAGAGCTGATGTCTTGTCTATTTTTGCTGGTCTACGTCCCCTTGCGGCCCCAAAAGAAAACAGTGACACAACAAAAACCAAAGAGATTTCCCGCAGTCACCACTTGCGGGTTTCACTTTCCGGTCTCATTACAATCACTGGCGGCAAATGGACAACCTATCGAAAAATGGCTCAGGATACAGTCGATAAAGCAGCCATGGTGGGAGGCCTGGAAGAGCAAAAATGCAGAACAGAAGATATGCCAATCCATGGTTGGCTGACAAACGTAGATTACACCGATCCTCTGTATTATTATGGTTCTGATGCGGATTTTATGCGTGATATTATTCTGGATCAGCCGGAGTTTGGAGAAAGGCTGCACGAACGATTGCCCTACACGGTGATGGAAGTCATCTGGTCCATACGATATGAAATGGCTCGTACAGTGGAAGATATTCTTGCCAGACGACAACGGGCATTATTTCTTGACGCCAGAGCGGCCATTGAAATGGCTCCAGCTGTGGCAAAAATTATGGCAAAAGAACTGGGAAAGGATGAGCAGTGGCAAAAGATTCAAGTGGAAGAGTTCAGCGAACTTGCCAGAGGATATTATTTAAACGATTGATATCAACTGCACCATGCAAGGTGGCTGATCAGGCGATGTCTTGAAATTAACTGCTTTATTGAGTAAACCCCGCCGCCAAAAGCATCACCCCAAAAATTCCCACAAAAAATCCAACAAGAGCCATAACTGCATAAAGCCCTTTATCTGCAGCATGACAACGCGATAATTCTATATTCGCAAATTCAACAACTCCATCTGCTGAGCGATTGTCATGTTCATATTTTTTTAGAGCATTAGTTTTTTTACGAGCCTTGATAACCATAAAGATACTA
>JAOZLM010000338.1 GCA_029934815.1 Desulfocapsa sp.
TAAATAACGTGAATGCTAAATCGCTAGTCATTATGAAAAGGATCGCCCTCGGGTTGGTCCTTTTTCTTTTTGTAAGTTTTGCTGCCCTTGCCAGCTGGTTATTTCAGTTTACTGGAAATGTGGCAGAAGGGGACAAGGGGCAGAGCGTTACAGTAGTTATTCCTAAAGGTTCAGCTGTCCAGGAAATAAACAGTATTCTGGCAGAGCAGGAACTGGTGAAAAAGGATATCCGTTTTCTGCTGCTTGCCCGTTATCTTGGCATTGCCACCAGGCTACAGGCCGGGGAATTTGCGTTACACCGGGGACAGACCGCGGAAGAATTACTCCTTGAACTCAGCAGTGCAAGACCCATTCAACATCCTGTGACTATTCCTGAGGGATTAGTTATTGATGATATTGCAGCAATCTTTGCAAAAGGTGGCTGGTGTGATCAGGAAGTTTATAATCATCTGGCACATGACCCGGAGTTTTTGAAAAGTCTTGGGCTTGGCAACCTGCAAAATCTGGAAGGATATCTCTATCCTGATACCTATTACCTGACCCAAAAAGGACATGATGCCGCAGATCTTATCCGTATGCAGGTAAAACGTTTTTCTACTGTTTGGGATGAAGTTAAAGAGGGAAAACAGACGGAGTTAGCTCCATTTGAAGTACTCACTCTGGCATCCATGGTGGAAAAAGAGGCTGGAAAGGCAGTGGAGCGACCAGTTATCGCCGGTGTTTTCTTAAATCGTTTGCAGAAAGGGATGCGTTTGCAATCTGATCCCACTGTGATGTACGGCATAGCCAATTTTTCAGGACCTATTACAAAAACAAACCTGCGTACTCCAACACCCTACAATACTTATACTCTTGCACGTCTTCCGGCTGGCCCAATTTGCAATCCCGGAAAAGATGCTTTACATGCAGTACTGGTTCCTGAAAAAACTGATTATCTCTATTTTGTGTCTAAAGGGAAAGGGCAGCATCATTTTTCAAAGACACTTCGGGAGCATAACCGGGCGGTGTATAAATATCTTCGTGCCCCTAAAAAGAAAAAGTAAGGAGAGCAGGAGCTGTGTTGGCGCTAAATATAGTTAGTTAGTGTTTGATTTCCAAATCTTGAAGATGCTTTTTCTATTTCTTGCCTGTATCGGGTCAAAACCGTTGCGCCACTTCGCGAAATCCTTTCTAGCCTGAATTCTTCCGTGAGAATCGTTTGTTTGATACAAGTGAGCATGCTTTTTAAACCAGGTCTCAAAATCTACGCATTGCCGCTCCAGATCCACCGTTCTTAAATTGCTTGTAAAACTTCTGTTAGAACGTTTGGGAGCAAGCGAAGTCATCCATTTATTGAAAGGTTCCATGACTGATTTTTTCTCTGGTTGTGATCACAAGTAAGTACGAGGGAGAAGTCTCTAGGCATACAAATTGAAGATCATGTCTATAATAAATCAAATACAATATTGTAATAAAATGCTACGACAAGATTTAAGCATAGCATATTTTCCTATGTGGAAACAGATGTATTTGCCTATTTTCAAAAAAAAGTTCGTCATATTAGTGCGATATGTCTTTGTTAGGGCGCGGTTGTATAAGGCTTGTAGCGATAAATCGAGGCGGGAATTTCAGGTATGTTGCTAAGATAGAAAACAGGTGTCAGCTACAGAATAAGTATAATGGATTTGTTAAAAGATGAAGAGTTTTCACCCTAACTACGGGCACTCTTTTTAGTCCCTCCTTGAGGGGGATAAATACGACGCCATCAAGTAATGAAAGTTTAATTTATATCTTCGACCAGCTATTTCAAGCTGCAAGGACATCCCCGGAAAAAAGAACAAGTCTGTTTCGTCCCTGTTCCTTTGCCTGATATAACGCTTTGTCTGCGCAGTCAATAAGGGCTTCACTATTATTCGCATCCTGAGGAAAGGATGCCAGACCCGCACTGCACTGTCCATGGATATGGTGTTTTTTGTAGTCAAAACGTAAATTGTTAATACGCTGATGCATTTTTTCTGCAACAAGGTTTCCCATGAATTTATCTGTTTCCGGGAGCAGGACGATAAATTCATCACCACCGTAGCGGCAGGCAATATCTTCCATTCGTTTTGACTCAAGAAGAATTTTCCCGACTTGTTTCAGTGTTTCATCACCCGCCAGGTGTCCATGGGTATCATTAACCTCTTTAAAATTGTCGAGATCAAAAAATATTAATGTTACATTATGCTTATGGCGTTTTGCCCTTGAGATTTCCTGTTCGAATAGTTCCTGAAATGCTCCCCGGCTCAGTAGTCCTGTTAAGTAGTCAAGGTGGGCGGATTTTATAGCCTGTTCCAGGCGGTCATATTCGATGAGTTTAGGGCTGGTTAATTTGGGATTGATAGTGGAGAAATAATCACAGGCAACAGTGGCAAGTCCCACTGTTCGGTCAAGGCTTCTCTGCAGGCTGTTTGCATGTTTGACGATGGCATCCCAATGTTCGCAGGCGTTTTCTTGTGTGAATTGTAACTGTACAAGATTGTTGAGGATGATTTGGCAAGCCTCTTTCTTTGTGTTCTTTAAAAAAGGCTGTAGGAGTTCACACTGGGCAGTGGAATCTCCGGGAGCAAAGCTCAGAGACGCAAGTATCTCCTTCTGTAACAGGGCTGTTTTGCGTGCTTGGGCTGTGTCCTGGTGTATTATGTTCATGGCTGACTGATTCCTGCTGGAAGATAAAATAGTATAATAATCGTAAAATATAACAGTGTATTATAGAAAATGAAATATATAATAATGGCTTAGTGCATACAGTCTTATTGGCTGGTAACATAATATACTGTACTTTTTAATAATGTTGCTTTCTTCAATGGTTTTTTGCTAAGACTGCGTTTCTCTTACTTGTTCATTTACAGCGTCAGAGCTTTGATAAGCTTGAGGAATATGGTAGAAGAATCGTATTCGCCAGCCCTTTTTATCAAGATACCTTTTATTATTTAAATATTTTTT